>CANFNO010000431.1 GCA_947447845.1 Burkholderiales bacterium
CCGACACCTTGAAAAACGCCATGCGTGCAGCGGCCATCAACTGCACCCGTGCGGGCTGCCAGCCGCCCACGCACTCCGAGTTGTTCGGCCACGCGCAGCAGCATCAGCAGCAGCAACAACAGCAATAACAGTCGATGCGCTAGTCGCCATCCAAGGAAAGACACACCATGCAACTCAGCGTCAATGGCAAAAATGTGGAGGTGGATGCAGAGCCCGACATGCCGATTCTTTGGATGTTGCGCGATGCGCTCAACCTCACCGGCACCAAGTTCGGCTGCGGCATTGCGGCCTGCGGCGCCTGCACCGTGCAGTTGGATGGGCAGGCCGTTCGCTCTTGTGTGGTGCCGGTGTCTGCAGCCCTTGGCAAGTCCATCACCACGATTGAAGCGCTGGCCAAAGAGGGTGTGCCTCACCCCCTGCAGACGGCCTGGATTGCCGAGCAGGTGCCGCAATGCGGCTATTGCCAGAGCGGCATGCTGATGGCTGCGGCCTCCCTGCTCAAAGCCAATCCCAAGCCGAGCGATGCCGACATCGATGCCGCCATGACCAATATCTGCCGCTGCGGCAGCTACCAGCGTGTGCGCGCCGCCATCCACCGTGCCGCACAGGCAATGACCGGGAGCGCAGCATGAAGCGCCGCACTTGGCTACTCAGCGCCCTGGGCGCAACCGGCGCACTGGTGGTGGGCTGGGGCATCATGCCCCCGCGTTCACGCCTTGGCTCGCCCACGACCATGCTGCCTACCGAGGGTGAGGTGGCGCTTAACGGCTGGATCAAGATTGCCAAAGACGGTAGCGTAATTCTGGCCATGCCGCGCAGCGAAATGGGGCAGGGCGTGCACACGGGACTTGCGATGCTGGTGGCCGAGGAACTCGATGCGCCCCTGGGCTTGGTGCGTCTGGAGCAGGCCACCGCAGACAAAATTTACGGCAACGTCAGCATGCTGGTGGCCTCGCTGCCTTTTCACCCGCTGGACTCGGAAGGCGGCGACAAGCCCGCCAAGGTTCGTTTTGGTGAGTGGATGGTGGGCAAGATTGCCCGCGAGTTGGGCATTAACGCCACGGGTGGCTCCTCCAGCCTGGCCGATGCCTGGGACACGGTGCCGCTGGCCGCCGCAGCCGCCCGCGCTGCGCTGCTGGGCTCAGCCGCCCGGCAGTGGCAAATGCCGCTGGAAGAACTCACGATCGAAGCGGGCAGGGTGCACCACCGCTCCGGCAAGAGCATGCACTTTGGCGAACTGGTGGCTGGTGCGGTTCAAAGCCCGACCCCGGTTGTTTTGAAAGATCGCAAGGATTGGAAGCTGATCGGCCAGAGCGCGCCGCGCATGGATGTTCCGTCCAAGGTGGATGGCACCGCGCGCTTTGGTATTGACGTGCGCCTGCCTGGTATGTTGTTCGCGTCAGTGCGCATGTGCCCCATGCTGGGTGGCACCGTGGCCACGCTGGATGACAAGGCAGCGCTTTCACTGCCCGGCGTAAAAAAACTCATAAAGCTGGATGCGGTGGCCGGTTCCACGGCAGGTTTTGCGGTGGTGGCCAAAACCAGCTGGCACGCACGCACTGCCGTGCAAGCCGTCCAAGTGCAATGGCAGCAGCGCAAAGAGGGCGCGCTGGATTCGGCCCGCATTCAGCAAAACCTGTTGGAAGCTTTGAAGACCGACAAGGGTTTTACCTTTTACGAAAAAGGCGATGCCACCGCAGCAGAAGTCGGTGCAGCGCGCGTTATCGAGGCCAGCTACACCGCCCCCTACCTGGCTCACGCCACCATGGAGCCGATGAACTGCACGGCCCAATTCAAAGACGGAAAGCTCGAAGTCTGGGCCCCCACCCAGGTGCCCGGCTTTGCCCGCGATGTGGCGGCGCGTGTGGCGGGTATCGATGTGGACCATGTCACCTTGCACGTCACCTACATGGGCGGCGGCTTCGGTCGGCGCCTGGACATTGACTTTGTGGCGCAAGCAGTGCGCGTGGCCATGGCCTGCGATGGCCTGCCCGTGCAACTGCTGTGGTCGCGCGAGGAAGACACCACGCACGACTTTTATCGCCCGATGCATGTGGCGCAATTGCGCGCCGCAGTCGATGCCCAGGGCAAAGTGAGTAGCTTGCGCATTCATTCCGCTGGGGATGCCATCACCCCGCGCTGGATGGAGCGTGGCTTGCCCGCACTGGCCGGCCCGGTGGATACGCCCGACAAGACGACAGCCGAAGGCTTGTTTGATTTGCCCTATGGCTTTGCCAATCAGCACATGGCGCATGTGGCTACGCACTCGGGCGTCCCGGTGGGTTTTTGGCGTTCGGTCGGGCACTCGCACAACGCGTTCTTTTCCGAAGGCTTTATTGACGAGTTGGCCCATGAGACGAAGCAGGACCCGCTGGCCTTTCGACAAGCCCTGTTGAAGGACGCGCCGCGCTATCTGGCCGTGCTCAATCTGGCGGCCGAAAAGGCCGCTTGGGGCACGCCCCTGCCCGAAGGCCATGCGCGCGGCGTCGCGCTGCACGAGTCCTTTGGTTCCATAGTGGCCGAAGTGGTTGAGGTCTCGCTGCAGAGTGGCAAGCCGCGCGTGCACCGGGTGGTCTGCGCGGTGGACTGCGGTACGGCAATCAACCCCGGCTTGGTCGCGCAGCAGATGGAAAGTGCGGTGATATTTGGCTTGACGGCGGCGCTCTATGGCCGCATCGACATCACGGATGGCGTGGTACAGCAGCGCAATTTTGACAACTACCCCATGGTCTCTTTGGCGCAAGCGCCCGTGGTGGAGACCTGGCTGGTGCCCAGCTTGCGCCCACCAGCCGGGGTGGGCGAGCCAGGTGTGCCACCGCTGGCACCTGCCCTGGCCAATGCGCTATTTGTGCTGACGGGCAAACGCCAGCGCAACTTGCCGTTACAGACTTAGAGAATGGCCTTCAGCGGGCTTGCTGTTAGCCCGGGGCCGGAGAAGTTAACGCCCGTAGGTGGCGGTAAACGTCGCTGTGCCCAGCAAGCCTGGCCCGATGCCCTTGTTCAGCACAAAGGAGTAGAGCGCCGCGCTGCCTGTCTTGGGAACACCTGCAGCCTTTTGCACATCTTCCACGCCCACTGCGTAGAGCGTGAAGTGGTAGTGGTGCGGCTTGTCGCCCACGGGCGGGCAGGGGCCGCCGTAATTGCCATTGGCACCTGTGGCGCCGGTGTCCATAAAGTCGGTGTTGCCGCCAAATGCGGGGGCAGGCAAGGTGGCGGCAGAGTTACCCGCACCTTGGGGCAAGCCGGTCGTGCTGGCAGGCATGTTCAGCACGGTCCAGTGCCAGAAGCCGCTGCCGGTAGGGGCATCGGGGTCGTGCACCAGCAGCGAGAGTGATTTGGTGCCAGCGGGCACGTTCTTCCATTCCAGCGCGGGCGACACGTTGTCGCCCTTGCAACCAAACCCATTGAGCACAAATTTGTTGTCAAAGCTGCCACTGGCCAGGTCCGGGCTGCTCAGCGTGAAGGCACCGCTCTGGGCGTGCAGGGTGCCACATGCCAAAGAGCCCAGGCTGATCAGTGTTGCGGCAGCAAGGCGGGTGACAGGCTTCAATCGGGATGGTTGTTGCATGGCTTAGTCTCCTGAAAATTTGTATTGAGTGAATGTTCCCGCACAAATTATTGGCCAGAAACTGTTTGCCTGCCTAGGCCCAGTGAACAGCCCCTTTGCTGGCATACCAATGGTCCATCTCCGGCTGCACCGCGGTCTCGATGCGGTTGCGCCGGATCTTCATGGTGGGCGTGAGGTAGCCGTTTTCAATCGACCACGGGTCGGGCGCAATCACCAGCATGCGCAATTGCTCGTAGTCGGCCAACTGCTGGTTCACG
>CANFNO010000432.1 GCA_947447845.1 Burkholderiales bacterium
CCGAAGAGCTCGAAACCATGGCACTGGAGCTGGAGTTGCAGCAGCAGGCGTTGGAGGAGGCCAGTATCCGGGACCCTCTAACGGGGCTGTATAACCGCCGCTTCCTGACTCAGTGCATTGACGCCGACGTGGCGCTCTCACTGCGCGCGCATGATGGCATGCGCAGCTATGGTGCAAGCCCGAACGGCACCCAGGATCTGCTGTTCTTCCTGTTCGATATCGACCATTTCAAGACCGTCAATGACCGTTTTGGCCACCGGGCTGGAGATGAGGTGTTGCGTCAGTTTTCCGCCCGTCTGAAGGCCGTCTTTCGGGATACCGACTACCTAATTCGCTGGGGTGGTGAAGAGTTCCTGGCTGTGGTGCGCCAGACCGAGCGCAGCACCGCCGTGGAGCATGTTGAACGGGCCCGCACGGCGATCGCCAACGAGCCCTTTGTGCTGGAGGACGCGACCCCCGTCTCCATCACGTGCTCGGTCGGCTTTGCCTGCTTTCCGCTAGATACATCGCAACCGCGCCAACTCGGTTGGGCCGATATGGTTCAGCTGGCCGACGGGGCGATGTACATCGTCAAGCACAGTGGGCGCAATGGCTGGCTCGGCGTACGCGGTTGCCAGGCTTTGCCGCTGGCCGAAGTACAAGATTGGATACGTCGCCCGCTGCAAGAATGGATGGCGTCGGGGCTGGTAGATACCGTGCAATCCGTACCCGGCGAATTGACCGATGGCTGACCTCCAAAAGTTGCATTTTGTTCGGCCTCAAGGTGTAGACTCCCTCGACGCATCCCTGGCCAGAGCAGCTTCGGAGCGCCGTTGGAGGCTATCGCCATGAAGCACAATCAATTCACCTGGCGCTCACTGAAGACGAGGGTGACCCTGCTCACCCTGTTGACCTTTGTCATCAGCATTTGGGCCGTGGCGTTCTACGCCAGCCGCGTGTTGCGCGAAGACATGCAGACCGAGTTGGGTGAACAGCAGTTCGCCACCATATCCGGAATTGCACGCGAGATCGATAGCCGCTTGAGTGACCGCAAGATTGCGCTGCAAACCATTGCCAAAGAAATCACGCCAAACGTCTTGGCCAATACAGCAGCTCTGCAAACTCTGCTGGAGCAACGCCCTCTGTTGCAGCTCTTGTTCAATGGCGGCGTCTTCATCACCCGCACAGACGGCACGGCAGTCGCCGACCTGCCGATTTCAACCGGCAGAATTGGCACGAATTACCTGGACAGAGATGCCGTCTCCATTCCTTTGAAAGAGGGCAAGAGCGTGGTGGGGCGTCCTGCTATTGGGAAAAAATTGGGTGCTCCAATATTCAGTATCAGTGTGCCCATTTTCGACAGCAAGGGGCAAGTGAATGGCGTAATTGTGGGTGCGATCAATCTGGAAAAATCCAGCTTTCTTGACCTGATTACGCAAAATCGCTACGGCAAAAGTGGCGGTTTTTTGCTGATTGCCCCGCAACATCAGCTGGTGGTGACGGCATCCGACAAGTCGCGCGTCATGCAACCCGTCCCGGCGCCTGGTGTGAACGTGATGCACGACCGTTACATGGGGGGTTATGAAGGAATTGGCACGGCATTCAATTCTCGTGGCGTTCTGGAACTGTCGGCAGCCAAGAGAATTCCTTTGGCGGATTGGTTTGTCGTCGCCACCTTGCCAGCAAGCGAGGCCTTTGCACCGATCGATCACATGCTGCGCCACTTGCTTGTCAACGCCCTGTTTGTGACACTGCTGGCCGGTGGATTGACATGGTGGCTGATCAGCCGCCTGTTGCGCCAGCAATTCGCGCCTCTGCATGCAGCCAGCAAAGCGATAGCACTGCGCTCGAACGCAGATCAGCCGATCCAGGCCCTGCCGGTTTCCCGGGATGACGAAGTCGGTGCATTGATTGGTGACTTCAACAGCCTCCTGGAGAAGTATGCGGAGCGGGAGAGATTGCTAATTTCCAGCGAGACTTTTAAGGATGCCATTCTGGATTCGATGGACGCCGAAATTGCGGTTGTGGATCGCACCGGGGTGATTCGGGCGGTCAATTCACTCTGGCTTCAGTTTGCGGTGGACAATACGATTGACCGCGACAAATCCGCTCCCCGCACCGGCGTTGGCACCAATTACCTTGAAATCTGTCGCGTCAATTCAGGTGCTCAGGAGGCCGAAACTTCGAATACCTACGCAGGCCTTACCGCGGTTCTGGAAGGGAGTTTGAAGCGTTTCAACAGTGAATACCGCTGTGATTCACCGACGCAGCAGCGCTGGTTCTCCATGACCGTCCTGCCGCTGGGGAATGAAGACGGAGCAGTCATCACGCACAGGGATATCACCGAGCGGAAGATGGCCGAGGCCGCCTTAGTGGCCAGCGAAGAGCGCTGGAAGTTTGCGATCGAAGGGGCAGGCGATGGCCTGTTTGACTGGCACGTCCAGACCGGACGGGCGTTTTACTCACCGCGTTACAAGGCCATGCTTGGCTTTGCCGAAGAGGAAATGAGTGACTCCGCAGACGAATGGAGCAAGCGTCTTCACCCGGAGGATGCGCCCGGCGTCTATGCAGCGCTGCAACCCTACCTGGAAGGCAAACCGGGCAACGCAATCGTTGAGTTCCGCATGCTGCATAAAGATGGTCACTGGATGTGGACTCTGGGTCGAGGCATGGTGGTACAGCGTGATGCCAACGGTGCCGCGCTGCGCTTGATTGGAACCAATAGCGACATCACCGAGCGCAAGCTGGCTGAGACCAAACTGCAACTCGCGGCCAGCGTCTTTGAGCATGCCCGCGAAGCCATCATGATCTCCAACACCGATGGCACCATTCTCGATATCAACGAAGCCTTTACCCGCATTACCGGCTACAGCCGGGAAGAGGCTATCGGCCAGAATCCGCGCATTCTGAGCTCAGGCCGCCAGGACAGCTTGTTCTATCAGGCCATGTGGGGCGCCTTAGTCGCGCAGGGGCACTGGAGCGGTGAAATCTGGAACCGGCACAAAGACGGCCATGTCTACGCCGAGCTTCTCACCATCAGTGCCGTGCGCGACAGGCAAGGTCATGCGCACCAGTACGTGGCCCTGTTCTCCGACATCACCGCGATCAAGGAACACCAAAGTCAGTTGGAACACATCGCCCACTTTGATGCCCTGACCAATTTGCCCAACCGCTTGCTGCTGGCCGACCGCCTGCAACAGGCCATAGCCCAAGCGCAGCGACGCAATCAAAAGGTGGCTGTGGCCTATCTGGACCTTGATGGTTTCAAAAGCGTAAATGACCAATACGGTCATGACGTGGGCGATCAGCTTCTGGTGCACCTGGCCACCTGCATGAAAGACACTTTGCGGGAAGGTGACACGCTGGCACGGCTCGGCGGAGACGAATTTGTGGCCGTGCTAATCGATCTGGATGGCATCGAGAGTTGCATGCCCTTGCTCTCCAGGCTTCTGGAGGCGGCGGCCTCACCCGTGCCATTGAACCTGGGCGTGTTGCAGTGTTCAGTCAGTATTGGGGTGACTTTCTACCCGCAGGACCTTGACGTGGAAGCCGATCAACTTTTACGCCAGGCGGACCAGGCCATGTATCAGGCCAAGCTGGCGGGGAAAAATCGGTACCACGTCTTCGATGCCGTGCAGGACAGCTCCATGCGCGTCCACCACGAAAGCCTCGAACGCATTCGCGTGGCGCTGGCGCAAGACGAATTCGTGTTGCACTACCAACCCAAGGTCAATATGCGCAGTGGCAAAGTCATTGGTGCTGAGGCATTGGTTCGCTGGCAACATCCCGAAAAAGGGTTGCTCTCGCCGGTCAAATTTTTACCGGTCATCGAAGAGAGCC
>CANFNO010000433.1 GCA_947447845.1 Burkholderiales bacterium
CGCGGTGGATGACTCCCAAAATCCGCAACCGGAATTCCAGCAAGCCATCATCCAGGCTGTGCAGCGCGTCACGCACATTGCACCGGCAGATCCACAAGGAGGCATCATCGGCTCATCGATGGTTGCGCACGGCGTCATCGAATACGAAATGAAAGCGCTGGGCCTGTGCGCCTGCATCAGCGGCGCCCGCTACACCTGCACCACCGAGGTCTACCCCGACAGCCCCCGCGCCACGCCCGAGCAATGCATTGCCGCGCAGGTGGCGGCGGTGTGTGCGGGGGTGGAGTTTGTATTGGGGGAGGGGTGAAGCGGGTATTGCGCCCGCACATTCATACTGAATTGTTGCTTACGTGATATTTAGCAATCACATCTGATAAAGCTGCCGCTTTGATTTCGCCGCGCCTATATGCACCAAGCCGTTGCTCAGCCTCTTTGGCCCAGAGTGCGTCCAATGATGTATCGGGTTGGTCCAAACTATCCAAAATATGTTCGATCAGCTGTATGCGCTCATTGGGTGGTAGCGTTTCGACTTGTGCATTCAATTCTTCTATGGAAGTGGTCATGGCGGTTCCGAATGGCTGGTGATCAAACTTAACACCACTATAGCGCTGCTACCGCTTGGAAGTACGATGCTGCAACCACAATGAGAAAACCCATGGCAACCAACAACAACCAAAAACTCGCCGTCCTCATCGATGCTGACAACGCCCAGGCATCCGTCATACAGGAGCTACTGGCCGAAGTGTCGCGCTACGGTACGGCCACCATCAAGCGCGCCTATGGCGACTGGACCACCACCAACCTCAAGGGCTGGAAGGATGTGCTGCACACCATGGCGATCCAGCCCATACAGCAGTTCAGCTATACCAGCGGCAAGAACGCCACCGACTCCGCGCTGATCATCGACGCCATGGACGTGCTGCATAGCGAGCGCGTGGACGGCTTTTGCCTGGTCAGTAGCGATAGCGACTTCACCCGCCTGGCCACCCGCATCCGCGAGGCGGGTTTGGTGGTCTATGGTTTTGGCGAGCGCAAAACGCCAGGGCCTTTTGTGGCTGCGTGCGACAAGTTCATTTACACGGAAATATTGCGTGTGGAAAAAGAAGCCGAGAAAGGCAAGGAAGAGGTAGCAGCCGTGGCCGACGTCCGCAAGTTGCAGCCCCTGGTGTTCGCTGCGATTGACGCAAACGCGCGTGACGATGGTTGGGCTGCTCTGGGTGGCGTTGGCAGCCACATCAGCAAAATGGATCCGGCCTTTGATGCGCGCAACTATGGCTTCAAAAAGCTCAGCGAATTGGTACGTTCTCTGAGCTACCTGGAAGTGAAAGAACTTCCAATGGCCCGTCCGGACGGCGTGACAGTCATGCACGTGCAGATTCGCCTGAAGCGTGTGGGGCAGTAAATTGGAATCCAGCCAGCCTTCAAGTTCATTGCGCTGCACATTCAATGCTGCATAGTTGCGATGCAGTCAGGTCACCTCTACCCGCGCAAGAATGCCACTGCAAGGCGGTAACGAAGGTCCGACAGAATTAGGCCAATTCGTCCAGCAGGGACTGCACTGTTGCCAACAGCGGCGGCATAGCGTTTTGTGCAACATTCCAGACCGTGCTGGTATTGACCGTGGCATATCCATGGATGAGCTGATTGCGAAAAGCCACAATTTGCTGCAGATCGGGAATTCGCGCAGACAGCGCCGCATCCACTTTGGACAACTGATTGAGCGCTTCTCCCATGATTTCGAATTTGCGTTCCACCGCGGCCTGGGCCATGTCGTTGCTCGCATAGCCGACCGCATCCATGCCGTTGGTAAATGCCTGAATCGCCAGGGCAGACTCGCGCACATCCCACAGAAAAGCCCGTGGATCACGCTGCATAAACGGCTTCGCGGTTGCGGTTGATGCTGGCCAGCACGTAGGGATTGCGCACGGCGCCCGGCTCTACCAAGTCAACGCCCCGACCCAGCAGCTTTTCCAGATCGGCCTTGGCCCCAAAATATGCGCCAAGGCCCGGTTGCACACCTGGCGCAAACTCGACCAGAAAATCCGCGTCACTGCTGCCCGGGTTGAAATCAACGCCCCGGGCTGCCGAGCCAAACACTTCCAGCTTTTGGATGCCATAGCGCTGGCATATGGCTGATATGCCTGCGCTGTGTTGGGAGATGGTGGGGTGCATGGTTTGGAGTTTACTGGAGTGCTCAAGCGGTCACGCCGGTTGCCGCGACCCGCGGGTCGTGAGATCGGCCTGACCCGCCAACAGGCCCGCCACCGAAATATCTTCATCTAGCGCGTCCCAGTGCAGTCCGCTACTGCTGAGTTCAAATGCTTCGCGTTGCTCGGGCGTTGCCTGCAGCAGCCTCGGGAACCAGGCCAGCGGCGCAGCTATGGTTCTGCCATCGGATAAACCGACCCACAGTGTGTCTTCGTCAAAGCGAACGGTCTTAGGTGAAGTGCTCATTCCAGCTCCTTTCAATCTGCTCTTGCGTGAAACTATTGCGGCTGACTGGGTCTACCTAGTGCTTCTGACACCCGTTGCGTGGCTGCAATCAGATCTGCCAGCAGTTTGTCATCGACCTCCAGCAGCCCCTCATATTCGCCCAGGTTGCGCCGGTTGTGGCACAGGTCCAGCACGCGCCAAACTTCGGGGCCAAGGCCCAAGGTGTGTGGCAAGACCTGGAACACGATGTAGCGATTGCTAGCCCGGTAAGCCATGCGGCGCAGTGCCGCCAAGCACAGTGCGTGCGCAGCGTTGTAGGCCAAATCAAACCGGCTCTCTATCGCCAACGCAGTGTTGCGCGCATCGGTAAGCCGCGCGTTGCCGGTACGCAGCAGGCCGGCAATTTCCAGCGCGTCAGTTGGCTCCGCTTTGAGCGGCTTGCCGGGGCCGCTCAGATTCTCAAGGGCTTGGCTCATGGTTCGGACTCTCCTGGCCGATCAGCCATATCTTTGGCTGTTGCATCACACGGCTAATGAACGCATTATCTTGCGCCAAGCGGCGGGCGAAATCATCGGGGGTGTAGATGGCCGGATTGATACTACGGCCCAGCGTGGCGTTGGCATTCTCCAGGACGCCAAAAACATCGGCGTAGCCCAGGCTGGTACTGACAATCAGCAGGTCCACATCACTTTGCGCTTTGTCCTGCTGCTTGGCCATGGAGCCAAACACAAAGGCCTGCGTAATCTGCCCGGCAATCGGCGCCAGGGCCGCACGCAGCACATCGGCCAGCCCCATGGTCTTGAGCACCAGCCCACGCAGTTCGGCAAACATGGGGGCGGACGCATCGGCCTGGTAGTGCCGTTGGTTGCCCTGCTTGCGCACGCTGACCAGCCCCGCGTCCACCAGCGAAGCCAGTTCGCGCTGCACAGCGCCGGTGCCGGACTGCGCCAGAGCAATGATCTCGTTGGCGTAAAAGCTGCGGTCAGGTGAGACGAACAACACGGCCAGCACCCGCTGCCGGACCTTAGGGAAAAGGGCGTCGGCAGGTGTGGTTTGACCGTGTGAGGTGGTATTCATACCCAAATTGGGTTTAATGGTACCTGATTTGGGTCTGTCGTGGAATTGGCAGTCCTTGCGAGCGGTGTGCCTACAACGGCTCGACTGGCTAACGATAGTTTTTCCAGAAAAGCAACTCCAGTCAGCCTTTGCACCCAAAATCGCCGGTCAGGTCAATGCCTTCACTCCTAGGGATCATGTCCAAAACTCAGTTTAAGAATCGGTCATAAGCGAATATGTCTCGCCTGATGAAACGCCCGCGTCAATTGCAGCCGATTTTGGCCGTATTCGCTGATATTTCCACCGAATGGCAGCCCCTGGGCCACTTGC
>CANFNO010000434.1 GCA_947447845.1 Burkholderiales bacterium
GAGGCATTCAAGGATGTGCCGCTCATCCTGGGTGGTATCGAAGGCAGCCTGCGCCGCATTGCCCACTACGACTACTGGAGTGACAAGGTGCGCCGCTCTATCGTGGTGGATGCCAAGTGCGACTTGCTGCTCTATGGCAATGCCGAGCGAGCGCTGGTTGAGATTGCGCACCGTTTGGCCGCACGCGAACCGGTCACGTCCATAACTGATGTGCGGGGCACTGCTTTTGTGCGCCGTCCTGATGACGAGACGGGTAAGGGCTGGTTTGAAATCGATTCGAGCAGCGTGGACGAGATCGGCCGGGTTGAGGCCCATGTCAATCCGTATATGACCACCAGCGAGCAGGCGGCGGAGCAGGGCGCGACGTGCGCCAAGGAAGACGAAGCCAAGGCCGTGGCTCTGGCCGCCGAGAATGCGGGCAGTGTGGCCACTGGCTCCAGTGCATCAGCCTCTACAAGCAACACAACATCCGCTGTGGCTGCCAACGCGAAACCGTCATCGGTGGCCATCTCGCCCATTACCTTTCACCCGAACCCCACGCTTAAGGCCAAGCTAAAAGTGCCACCGCGTGACCGCTCGGTGATCCGCCTGCCTAGCTACGAACAGGTCAAGAGCGACCAGGTGCTCTATGCCCACGCCAACCGCATCCTGCATTTGGAAACCAACCCTGGTAATGCCCGTGCGCTGGTACAGGCGCACGGCGAGGGCGTGACTGCGCGCGATGTCTGGATCACCCCACCGCCGATCCCGCTCACCACCGCAGAGATGGATCTGGTGTTTGACCTGCCCTATGCGCGCAGCCCGCACCCGAGTTATGCGGACGAGAAGGGCAGCCATGACGGCGCCACCAAGATCCCGGCCTGGGAGATGATTCGCTTCTCCATCAACATCATGCGCGGCTGCTTTGGCGGCTGCACCTTTTGCTCGATTACCGAGCACGAGGGTCGCATCATCCAGAGCCGCTCGGAAGATTCAGTCATCAAAGAGATTGAGGACATCCGCGACAAGGTCAAAGGCTTTACCGGCACCATCTCCGACCTCGGTGGACCGACCGCCAACATGTACCGCCTGGGTTGCAAGAGCCCCGAGATTGAGGCCGCCTGCCGCAAGCCCAGCTGCGTATACCCAGGCATCTGCCAGAACTTGGGCACCGACCACGGCCCGCTGATCCATATGTACCGCAGGGGCCGAGCGCTCAAGGGCATCAAGAAAATTCTGATTGGCTCAGGTCTGCGTTACGACCTGGCCGTGAAGAGCCCGGAATATGTGAAAGAACTGGTGCAGCACCATGTCGGCGGCTACCTGAAGATCGCGCCGGAACATACCGAGCAAGGGCCGCTGACCAAGATGATGAAGCCCGGCATCGGCACTTACGACAAGTTCAAGCAGCTGTTTGACAAGTTCTCGCTAGAGGCTGGCAAGAAGCAGTTTCTGGTGCCTTACTTCATCGCGGCGCACCCCGGCACTACCGACGTAGACATGATGAATCTGGCGGTGTGGCTTAAGAAGAATGGCTTTCGCGCTGATCAGGTGCAGACTTTCTACCCCAGCCCCATGGCCACGGCCACCGCGATGTACCACAGTGGGCGCAACACCCTGCGCAGGGTTCACCGCAAAGTCGAGAGTGACGATGAGACGGTGGACGTCGTGCGGGGTGAAAAACGCCGCCGCCTGCACAAGGCCTTTTTGCGTTATCACGACCCTGCCAATTGGCCGCTGCTGCGCGAGACGCTCAAAGCCATGGGCCGGGCCGACTTGGTGGGCAACGGCAAGCACCACCTGATCCCGACATTTCAACCTTTGAACGATGGCGCGTACCAGAGCGCGCGCAAGAAAAACTCTACTTCTGCGCCGGTAAAAACAGGGATTTCAACACCGGTTAAGACGTCGAATCAGCCGATCAAGGGTCGCATGCTGACGCAGCACACGGGCTTGCCTCCGCGCGTGACGGGTGCGGCAATCAACAAGGCGCGCAAACCGCGTTAGGCATTAGGGCGCTGGTGGAAACTTGTTCGGGTCACTGGGTTCGGTGCGCTGACGAAGGAATGCGTTGAGTTGGGGGGCCATGCTTTTTTGGATGGTCGACGGTAACCAGCGTTTCAAACCGTCGAGGTAGTCGCTGCGGCTTGCCAGTTTGATCAGCAGCGCGTCAGCTTTCTGAATGACGGCACGTCCCCATGCCGTGCGCGGGCAGGCGATGCCTACTGGTATCGGTTTGCCACCGGCAATCGGCAGTACCACCAGCGAACTGTCTGCAAGTTCTGGCAGGGTGGACGCCAAGTACCGGTAAGAGGTTCCATATTCAATGGTGTAGTCTCCACGGCCACTTGCTAGCATCATCAAAATGTTGCTGGTGCCCGGTATTAGCCGCACTTTGTTGATGTTGGAATTGGCAGCGCGCCGGTCCAACAAGGTGTCCAGCAAAACAGAGTAGCTCCGGTTTCGTGCGATCACGCCACGCAAGTCCGTGCGATCAAACAGGTTTGCGGGTAGCACCTCGCCGACGGAATTTTTATCCAACTTGCTGGCTATTTCCTTGCGGGCAATCAGACTGTGAGGCGCGATTAGCATCGACTGGGTCATGTAGTAAGTGCGTTCCCGTTCGGGCGTCAGGATGGCACTGACGTAACAGGCTTCTACTCCCCGGTTGAGGGATGCCCATGCATTGTCTGTCGTTGTGCCCACCAGATTGTGGTGCGCTTCAGGCCAGGCATCGATGAGAATCTTTGCGACGGAGTAGATGTAGCCGTCGGTGAACTTGCCGTTGGAACCAATAGACGAAGGTGGAAAGTCCCACAGTAGCCAAGTAATACTTGGCGGTGCCGTCTGCGCCTGGGATGTTGCGCTGCAAATTGCCATCAAACAAATGCCAAGCATTTGACGACCGTGGCCGGCACGATTTTTCATACGAATTCCCTTTCTACCCGCGGACCCCGTTAATTTTGAAACGGCGTGCTCGGCTAGCCGTTTAGGCATTAAAGCGCAAAAGGCGATCGGGGTGGTAATTAACAACTAAGGGGTTAATCACAGAATTCAGCAATTCCTGTGCGGAAAATAGCCCCAGGGCCGGGGCTAATGTGATGCCGGAATGGCTAAGCACCAAATATAATCCCACGGTCTTTTTCGGCCGGCCAAGCATGGGGAAGCCATCGCCCGGAGTCGGTCTTTGGCCCAAGGTGTAAAAGTCCATCGCAACGTCTTCTGAGCCAGCCACCATGGCTTGCACCTTTTGGTACAGCCGCGACGCCAGGATGTCGGGGGCGGTGCCGTCCATGCTGCCGACAAAGTCGGTGCCTGCCACCAAGCGGCCTTCCGATGTTTGGCGCACATGCAGTTCGGGTGTCATCAATAAGGTTTTCAGCAGGCGCCTTGTCGGTTTGGAATGCACCAGCAGGCCAGCAGGTGCCTGCACTGTGTAGTGCAACCCTAAAGAACCAAGCAGGGTGGCACTGCCGATGCCAGCGGCGATTACCACCTCGTCTGCTTCTAGCGTCGCATGGCTGGTGCGTACCCCCGTGACACGTCCATCGGTCTGCAGCAGCGAGATAACGGGCGTTTTGACCTGCAGCTTCGCACCCAGCTTTTGGGCCGCAGCCAGTAGGGCCAACGCAGCACCGAGAGGTTCCACTTTTCCCTCTTGCGGCATGTGCAGGGCAAAGGCCGGTGGCTGTTTGATCCCGGGTTCAAGTTTCAGGGCGCGCGAGCGATCGACCCGCTCCAATTGATAGCCCCATCCTCCGTGCTCTTTTGCAAAGGTTTCCAGTTGATCAGGTGGCAGATCCCAAGTCAGGCCGCCGCACCAATCCAGACCCAC
>CANFNO010000435.1 GCA_947447845.1 Burkholderiales bacterium
ACCGCCATGGTATTTGTCTGGAGCCGCCTCACCGGGGGCGATCCGCTTTTCACCTTGTCGCAGGTGGCATTGAACGACAGCATTATGGTGATTGCGTTTGCGCCACTGGTGGGGTTCTTGTTGGGTATCTCTGCCATTACGGTGCCTTGGGACACTCTGATGACTTCCGTCGTTTTGTACATTGTCATCCCGGTGATCCTGGCGCAATTGCTGCGCAAAGCCCTGCTGAAAAATGGCGAGGCCGCGTTCGAGGCCACCATGGCAAAAATCGGCCCCTGGTCGATTGCCGCGTTGCTGCTCACGCTGGTGCTGTTGTTTGCATTTCAAGGTGAAGCCATCCTCAAGCAACCACTGGTAATTGGCCTCTTGGCGGTGCCGATTCTGATCCAGGTATTTTTCAATTCTGCGCTGGCCTATTGGCTGAATCGTGCGGTGGGTGAGAAGCACAACGTCGCCTGTCCTTCCGCGTTGATTGGTGCCTCCAACTTTTTCGAATTGGCCGTGGCCGCCGCCATCAGCTTGTTTGGCTTCAACTCGGGTGCCGCCTTGGCTACCGTGGTGGGCGTGCTGATCGAGGTGCCGGTGATGCTGTTGGTTGTGTACATCGTCAACAACAGCAAAGGCTGGTACGAGCGCGGAGTCGCCGTATAGTTATATATTTTTATAGTTGAAAAATGCGTTACGGTTTTCTGATCCTCATCCCGTATCTCACCCTTGCGAGCGCAGCCATGGCCATTGAAATCGATCCACTCTGGGACTTCGGCAAACCGGATGTCAGCGAGCAGCGATTCCGCGCGGCTCTGGCATCAGCAACAGGTGACGATGCCTTGATATTGCAGACCCAGATCGCGCGTACCTATGGCATCAGGAAAGACTTCACCAAAGCCCTGGACATCCTGAAAGCGCTTGAGCAACAGGTGCCAACCGCCGGGCCTGAAGCGCGCACGCGGTACGCACTGGAGATGGGGCGCTCGTACGCTTCGGCGACTCACCCGCCGGAACTTCAAACCGACGAGACTAAAAAACTTGCACGGGCGTCTTTTGAGAATGCGCTGGCAACCGCCAAAAGCGCCCACCTCGATGACCTGGCCATTGATGCCATTCACATGCTGGCCTTCGTCGATACCGCGCCTGCAGACCAACTGAAATGGGGGCGCGAGGCGCTGGCTGTTGTCGAGGCATCTTCGCAGCCTGAAGCCAAGAAATGGGAAGCCTCCATCCGCAACAACATAGGCTACGCCTTGCACCAGCTAGGTCAGTTCGACGAGGCTCTGGCGCAGTTCAATCAGGCGGTCGTTATTCGAGAGCGTGGCACGAACGCGGGGTCCATCCGCGTGGCCTATTGGATGGTGGCCTGGACCCTTCGGGCCATGGGGCGAATGGACGAAGCCCTGGAAATTCAGTTGCGACTAGAGCGCGAATGTGATGCCGCAAAGATGCCTGACCGGTATGTCTTTGAAGAGCTGGAAATTCTCTATCGCGCACGCGGTGACGAGACCCGCGCCCTGCACTATGCAGAGCTAGTAAAGGCGACTCCGGAATAGGCCTGTACGTGTGGCGAAGGCCAATTTTCGCGATACGGACTCACAGCGTGAAAGTGAAATTGTCGATCAAGGCACCTGGCGTGCGTGAGCCACCAAGTGCACGCTGAAAATAGGTATCCACCGCAGGATCGATGGCGGTGTGGGTGGTCAAGGCGACCAACTTGCTGCCCAAGGCTTCGTAAAGGCTTTCGTCCCAGCGCATGTCTTTGATGGGGCCCACAATCTCGCCGTTTTCTACCCAAAAGCATGCGTACCGTGTCATGCCGGTTACGCGGGCTGAGACCGGGTCACTCCAGTTCAGGTAGTGCAGGTTGGAAAGGTACAAGCCGGTGCCAAGTTGTTGCAAAACATCTTTTTCTTCCAGCGTGCCCGGTGCCACGTCCAGTGCGCGAGGCGCCTCAGACGCGATCGCGCCATTCGAGGGGATGCCAAACTCTTTGCTGGTCCGTGTGCTCACCAGCAAAGTGGAGAGTTTTCCATCGGCGATGAGTGGCAGCACCATATCCGACACTTCGCCAATGTCATTGAACCGCGGTGTAAGTCCCAGACCAAAGTTCTCAGTGATGTGCAATTGCGCAGACAGACTGCATTCCGTATCTGCCAGTTTCTTGAACGGGCTGCGGCCTTGCTTCCAGGCCGACGCTGAAAGGGCATCCCACCCCATCATGCCCACCAGGTCGGCCACGGCGCGGGGCGCCAGATAGGTCCGGTAGTTACCCGGTTTAACCGTCTGCAGCGGCCGGGCCATCAGTGCCAGCAGATTTTTGCTGTGCGCCAGGTTGGAGGCCCACTGTGCTTGCTCCCAGTGGGTGCCCGCATAGTTTCCCTTGACGGCGCGCGAGCCGTCATAGAGCGAGTAATCCATGAAGAAAGTTTGTGTCGCAAACCAGTGGCGTTGGCCTAGCGAATTGCGGTTGGCCCGAATGATGGAGCCCGCCGCATACAGACCCGCCATATCGCAACCCTGGGCTGGCCCGACAACCGAGTCGACCACGGCATCCGCATCCAACAGGGCGCCACGAAAGGTTTCGTCGCTACTGCCGTGGTTTTCCAGCGGAACCTGGTGTGGGTCAATGGGCAGAATCGCCAACTCTGCACGGCACTGGTTCAACATTTGCAGCATGGCATCGCAGTCGTTGGCCACATTTCCGGACAGCGTGCGGGACATCGCCGTGCTGCGGCCCGCGCCCTGCAGTTGCAGCGACATGGAAATCTGCTCGACATCGGTGTTTTGGCGCACCTTGTTGCTGTTGAAGCGAATGAACAAAGTCTCTTCAGCGCTCAGATTCAACGTGGCAGCTTCGTCACCCTGCAAGCTCGCCAACACCTTGTCTGCGACGGCATCAAAGAGTTCGCGCGTGTTGTCTACAAAATCGCTTTGGCTCATGACTGGCCTCCAAACACTTCGACACCACGGAACAGACAGGGTGGCGATGCATGCCCCACCCGGATGACCTGGCTGGGTTCTCCTTTGCCGCAAAACGCCGTGCCATGCGTTGTGTCGGTTTGACCCACGGCGCTCAGGCGGTTCCAAAAGTCGACCGTCACACCGCGATAGTTGGGGTTACGCACCACACCGGCCAATTTGCCGCCTTTGATCAGACGGCCATGCTCGCAGCCGAATTGAAATTTATTGCGGTAGTCGTCAATCGACCAGGACCGGTTGCTGGTCATCAAAATACCGTCCTCTACCGAGGCAATCATGTCCTCCAGCTTTGAAATACCGGGCTCCAGATTTACATTGGCCATGCGGTCAATAGGCGCCCGGTTCCAGGAAGCCGAGCGGAAGTTGGCCACGCCTGGCAGGCCCGAGCGCTCTTGCGATTCAACCGAACCCAAGCCCCGCTTGAGAATGCCTTCCTCAATCAAATACTCGCGCCGCGCCGGGTTGCCAGCATCGTCAAAGGCATAACTTGCCATAGCGTTTTGCTTGCCGGGGTCGAAGCAAACGTTCATCAGCGGCGACCCATAGCGCAGCGTGCCAAAGTCGCCAGGCTGCACAAAGCTCCACCCCGCATAGTTGCGCTCATCTCCCAGAATACGATCCAACTCCAGCGGATGCCCTATGGATTCATGGATCTGCAGCATCATCTGGTCTGGCATCAGGATAACGTCCATTGTCCCGGTCGGACAATTCGGCGCGGCCAACAGTTCCAGTGCCTCGCCCGCCACGCGCAGGCCTTGCGCTGCAAATTCGACTGGGTCGAACACCTCACCGCCATACTGGCCGCTAAGGTCCCAGGTGCGGCTTTGCGATTGCAGGCCCTC
>CANFNO010000436.1 GCA_947447845.1 Burkholderiales bacterium
AAATGAATGATTTATCACTCGATGCAATGGACCTGCAAATCCTGGCCCAGTTGCAGCGCGATGCATCCCTGAGCAATCAGGACCTGGCGGTGGCCGTGCACACCTCCGCGCCGACGTGCTTGCGTCGTATCAAGCGCTTGCGCGAGGCGGGTTTGATCGAGCGCCAGATTGCCGTCCTCAACCCGGAAAAGCTGGCGCAGGCCATTGGCCATGGTTTGACGGCGATTGTGGAGATCACCATGGATCGACAAAGCGCTGAAGACCTTAGCGCGTTTGAGGCCCGCGTTCACACCGAAGCTGCCGTGCAGCAGTGTTACCGCGTCTCGCCAGGCCCGGACTTTGTGCTGGTGGTGCACGTCGCACATATGCCGGCCTACCAGTCCCTGGCGCAACGGTTGTTTGCCAGTGACGCCAATGTGCGCAACGTCAAGGCCTATTTCAGCATCCAGCGCAGCAAATTTGGTGCTGAGTTGCCCCTGAATTCCGTTTAAAGTCCGGCTCATAACAAAGCAGGGAACATGAGACGAATTCGCGAATTGATTGCCGAGGCGCTAGGTACCCAACTGGCGGACGAGATTGAACTGGTCGAGCGTGTACGCCATGTGCGCATCACAGCGGCAATTTGTCTGGTTTGCAGCCTCGGGTTTTCCATTTTCAATATCGCGACACCCGGTGCCCAAGTGCTGGGTTTCGCCGAGTTGGCCAGCCTTCTGCTTTTCTTTGCACCGGCTGCCCTGCTGATAAACCGGCCCGAGCGCATTGAAAGCTCCGAACGCTTGCTCTTGCTGGGCGCCGCCAGTATTTCTTCGGCGCTGATCGTATTGGGTGGTGTCGAGGGCACGGGGCTTTTTTGGGTCTATTCGGTTCCGTTTCTGGTCTTCTTTATCAAGGGCCAGCGGCGTGGCTGGTATTACAGCCTGGTGTTTTTGGGCATACATGTGCTGTGTGTCGTATTGGTCATCCCCAACCTGACTTTCTCGTACCCGTACACCCCCACGGTGCGTGCCCATTTCGTTTTATCCATGGTGTTCTACGTGCTGATAGCCGCCGCGTTCAACCATGCGCGTAGTCGTTTTGAAATGGAGCTGCATTTGCGCAAAGAGGAGGCGGAAGCCGCCAGCCAGGCCAAGTCTCGCTTTCTGGCCGCAGCCAGCCACGACTTGCGCCAGCCTGCCCATGCGCTGGGACTGTTTGTGGCACGGCTCAAGCAATTGCCTAGCGACGCCCAGACGCGCGAACTGGTGAATGGTGTGGATGCGTCGGTGCAGGCCCTGCAGGACATGCTCAACGCCTTTTTCGACTATTCGCGTCTGGACGCGCAGCTCACCCATGCGAGTTTGCGCAACTTTGAGATCAACACCGTGTTTGACAAATTGCGCACCAGTTTTTCAGAGACAGCTGCGCAAAAGGGACTGCGCCTGCGCATTCACCCTTGCAGGGCATGGGTGCGCAGCGACCCCGTTCTTTTGCAGCGGGTGTTGCTCAACTTGCTGGGCAATGCGGTACAGCACACGCCGTGTGGCACGGTGATGTTGGCATGCCGGCCCAGCAATCAACGCGGCTTCCTGCGCTTGCAGGTGCGCGACAGCGGCATTGGCATAGCGGAGGAACACCAAAAAAAGGTCTTTGAAGAGTTCTACCAGGTGGAAAACCCTGAACGCGACCGAAACAAAGGCCTGGGCTTGGGCCTGAGCATTGTCGAGCGTTCCTGCAAGTTGTTGAACCATGACTTGCACCTGCGTTCAGCCCTGGGGTGCGGCAGCACCTTTACCGTGCTGGTGCCGGTGGGTCAGGCAGAAGAGTCCGGTTTGGCCAAAGTCGCTCAGGATATGACCGTGTTGCAGGACATCCACGGCATGCGCGTGATGCTCATCGAAGACGACGAATTGGGCCGTGCGGCCCTCAAAGGCTTGTTGCAAAGCTGGGGCTGTGTGGTCACCGAGGCCAGCTCAGCAAACTCGGCGCTGGAGCAAATGGACCACCGTTTGCGGCCGGACTTTATTCTGACGGACTACCGACTGCTGGGCGCGCAAAACGGCGTGGATGCCGTGCGCAGCTTGCGTGAAGCAGCGGCATGCGACATTCCGGCCTGCGTGATCAGCGGCGATACCGCTGAAGACGTAAAAGAATTGATCAACACCGCGGGCTTGTTGTTGCTGCAAAAGCCGGTCAAGCCCGCCAAACTGCGCAGCGCTTTGCGCCACGCCTGGAACCAGACTGTGACCTGAGTGCAAGGCGTCGCTGCTTGAAGCCAGCCTAAAGTGCCTTGATCTGGCTGCCAGCAGCGGGCAGGGTAATGGCCACTGCGCAGCCCCCATCCACTTTTCCCTCGGCCTGCACCGTGCCCTGTAGGCGCTCGATGATTTTGTGCGTCAATGCCAGACCCATGCCAATACCGGCAAACTGCTTGCTGGTGTGCAAGCGTGCAAACGGGTGAAACAGTTTGTGGCCCAGGGTCGGATTGAAACCGGCACCGTTGTCCTGCACGGTGAGTTGCACCTCTGCATCGACTCCAGAGGCGGGACCAGCCAGGAAGCGGATCTTCGCCATGGGCTGATTCGCCGTGAACTTCACCGCGTTATCCAGCACCGCCAGCAGCGCCCGGCGCAGCAGATTGGCATCGGCCAGAACCGAAGGCAGCGCGGTTGGCAGCAGCCACTCGATCTGGCGTTGCGGATATTGCAAGCGCAGTTCGGAGACTACGTCCTGCAACAGGGGCAGCAGAGGCAAGGGGGCGATGTGCATTTCCGCTGTGCCCAGCTTGGCCAATTCCATCAGGCCGTCCATCAAAACGCCCATGTGCCGCGCTGAGTCGGTAATGGTGTGGAGGAAGCCTCGGGTTTCTTCCGTCAGGAGCGGCCCGGCATCCTCCTGCACCAGCTGCGCGTAAGCGCTGATGTGGCGCAGGCTGGCGCGCAAGTCATGCGACACGGTGTAGCTGAAGTCCTGCATCTCGGCGCGCAGGCTGGCCAGTTCGGCCTCAAGGGCGGCAATGCGTTGCGCGTCTTTGTCCGTCATCGCGAGTGCCTCAGGCCTTGGGTGCCTTTTGCGGGCGTGACCAGTTGGCAATCGACACCTGCTTGCCGCGTGCCACGCTCAGGGCGCCCGGGGGCGTGTCTTTGGTAATCGTAGAGCCGCCACCCACAGTGCCCCCGGCGCCCAAAGTGACCGGCGCGATCAAGACGCAATTGCTGCCCACGTGGACGTCAGCCTCAATCACTGTGCGGTGCTTGTTGGCCCCGTCGTAGTTTGCGGTGATGCTGCCGGCGCCGTAATTGACGCGCTCACCCACGGTGGCGTCGCCCAGATAGGCCAGGTGGTTGGCCTTGGAGCCCCGGGCCATGGTGGAGTTCTTTACCTCGACAAAGTTGCCGATGTGCACCTCGGCTGCCAGCCGCGCACCGGGGCGCAGCCGGGCAAACGGGCCGATCAGCGAGCCAGCGCCCACAGTCACACCCAACTTTTCACCGTCGATGTGGGTAAAGGGGTGGATCACCGCACCGGCCTCGATGACGGCATTGGCAATTACGCAGTTGGCACCGATGCTGACGCCTTGGCCCAGATTGACCTGCCCCATAAAGACGCAATTCACGTCAATGCTCACGTCATGCGCGCAACTCAGGTCGCCCCGCACGTCCAGGCGCGCCGGGTCGGCCAGGCGCACACCTTCTTCCATCAGTCGATGCGCCACACCCAATTGAAAGGCGCGCTCCAGTTGCGCCAGCTGCACCGGGCTGTTGACACCCGCTACCTGCACCGCGTCGCAAATCTTGTGCGCCACCACATGCTCGCCATCGGCGACAGCAAAGCG
>CANFNO010000437.1 GCA_947447845.1 Burkholderiales bacterium
GGCACGCTGTTTCTGTTTACCTTGATCGGCCTCGTCACCAAGCTGGTGTCCGATCTTTGCTATGTCTGGGTGGACCCGCGTGTCAAATTTGATTAAGGCTCCCGAGTCGCTGTCGCCCAAGCGGCGCGCCTGGCTGCGTTTTCGGCGCAACAGGCTCGGCTATGTCAGCATGGTCATATTTTGTACACTTGTGCTCCTTAGTCTGGCCGCCGAGCTGGTGTCAAATGACCGGCCGCTAGTCGTGGTCTATCAGGGACAAGCCTATTGGCCTATGGTCAAGGATTACCCGGAAACGACCTTCGGCGGAGACTTTGCCACTCCGACCGATTACCTCGATCCCTACATCCAGCAAAAGCTCAACGCGCCCGGCAACTGGGTGCTGTTTGCGCCAAACCGTTACGGTCCCAAAACGCTTAATTACTTCGCCAAATCACCCAATCCGGCGGCCCCCACGACTGAAAACTGGCTCGGCACGGACGACCGGGGACGGGATCTGCTGGCGCAGCTGATTTACGGCTTTCGGGTTAGCGTGCTGTTTGCGCTGGCGCTTACCTTCACGGGTGTGGTGTTGGGCGTCATTACCGGTGCGATTCAGGGCTTCTTTGGCGGCAAGACCGATCTGGCATTTCAGCGCTTTATCGAGATATGGGGTTCCATGCCGGAGCTTTACTTGCTCATCATTTTCAGCGCCGTGTTCGCGCCAAGCGTGGCGCTTTTGTTGGTGCTTCTCAGCCTTTTCGGCTGGATGGGACTGTCGGATTACGTCCGCGCGGAGTTTTTGCGCAACCGGCAAATGGACTACGTGCGTGCTGCCCGCGCTTTGGGCGTTTCCAACTGGAAGATCATCACCCGCCATGTATTGCCCAACAGCCTGACACCTGTCGTCACCTTTTTGCCTTTTCGCATGAGTGGGGCAATTCTGGCGCTCACCTCGCTGGATTTTCTGGGTCTGGGTGTGCCGCCCGGCACGCCTTCCCTGGGTGAACTTTTGTCGCAGGGAAAAAACAATATTGACGCCTGGTGGATATCGTTATCCACCTTCGCCGTGCTGGTGGTGACGTTGCTGCTGCTGACCTTTATGAGTGACGCCCTGCGCGACGCCGTAGACCCGCGAAAGGCGCAGGAATGACATTGCTTTCAGTAAAGGGACTTCGAATTTCTTTTGGCGGCCATGCCGTTGTCCATGGTGTTGATTTTGAATTGGCAGCAGGTGAAAAGTTGGCACTGGTCGGCGAATCCGGCTCTGGCAAGACCGTCACTGCTCTGAGTCTGTTGGGGCTGGCGGAAGCCGCACAAGTAAGTGGCCAAGTAATCTTTGAAACGCCTGATGGTCAGGTGGATTTGCTGCAATTGCCACCCAGGCAGATGCGCGCCATTCGTGGTCAGGACATTGCCATGGTGTTTCAGGAGCCGATGACCGCGCTAAACCCGCTGTTTAGCGTCGGTGAACAGGTGGCAGAGGTGCTGCAGCTCAAAATGGGACTGAGCGCCCGGGATGCGGTCCATAAGGCTATTCAACTCCTAGCTGACACGGGCATTGCCGAGCCGGAACGTCGCGCCATGGCCTATCCGCATCAACTCTCCGGGGGCCAACGGCAGCGCGCCATGATCGCCATGGCCCTGGCCTGCAGCCCTAAGTTACTGATTGCGGATGAGCCAACCACGGCGCTGGACGTGACGGTGCGCCAACAGATTCTCGACCTGCTCGATGGCCTGCAAAAGAAGATCGGTTTGGCCGTCCTGCTGATCACACACGACCTGAACATGGTGCGGCGTTTTGCGGACAGGGTGGCGGTCATGGAGCGTGGACATATCGTCGAACAGGGCAGGGTGGCTGATATTTTTGCCCAACCTGAACATGCCTATACCCGCAGCTTGCTGTCGAGTCGACCGCAGCGCAATGTGGTGGGATTTGCACTGGACGCGCAAGATGCCATCGTGACCAAAGGCCTGCGCGTGTCCTACCCGGTCACCAAACCGGGCATTGCGGGCTGGTTTGGCAAAGGTGAGTTTGTGGCAGTACAGAACGCAGATTTGCGGCTTCAAGCCAGCCAGACCCTGGGCATTGTCGGCGAGTCAGGCTCTGGCAAATCGACGCTCGCTCTTGCGATATTGGGTTTATTGCCGTTCACCAACGAAGTGCGGATTTTTGATGAGCCATGGGGCAAGAGCCGTGCTTCGGATTTGCAGAATCGCCGGCGGTTGCAGGTCGTTTTCCAGGATCCGTTTTCATCACTGTCTCCGCGCATGACTATCGAAGAAATCGTCGGCGAAGGTCTATCTGTCCATGCACCCGAATTGCGACCTCCAATAGTGCGCCAGCGCGTCCTGAACGCGCTGAAAGAAGTCGGATTGGAGGAGATTCAGTTCCCTGGCCTGTTGCAGCGCTATCCGCACCAATTTTCGGGTGGCCAACGCCAGCGTATTGCAATCGCCCGGGCGCTGATTGTTGAGCCACGCGTGCTCGTGCTGGACGAGCCCACCAGCGCTCTGGACGTCACCATGGCGCAACAGATTTTGCAACTGCTGCAGCGCCTGCAGGCCGAGCATGGCCTGGCCTTCTTGCTGATTACCCATGATGTCGACGTAATTCGAGCTATGGCACACCACGTGGCAGTGATGAAAGACGGCCGGATTGTTGAGCACGGAACCCTAACAGCGGTGTTTGAATCCCCCTCTCAGGACTACACGCGCACCTTGCTTGCCGCCACGGAGTAATTCCCTTAGAAATCAAGGCACTAGCCACTGTTTTGCAGTACAATCCAAGCTCACGACCAAACGGGCGGGTATTTACCGCCCGTTTTTTTTGGTCGATCGTTTTTGGCATGTGTTTTAAAGCAGTAGATTTAGAAGCGGGGAAAGAGCGGCGTGGCGTTACAGGAAATCGTTGAGCAGACAGTTAGTGGCTTAGGTTATGACTTGGTGGAAATTGAACGCTCCGCCGGGGGACTGCTGCGCATCACGATCGATTTGCCTTGGACGAAACCTGCTGATGGCGCTGTTGCGGTAGAGCAATTTATCAACGTGGAAGATTGCGAAAAAGTAAACCGGCAATTGTTGTTTGCGTTAGAGGTCGACGGAGTTGAGTACAAGCGGCTTGAGGTTTCCTCGCCCGGTATCGATCGCCCCTTGCGCCATGCGGCGGATTTTGAGCGTTTTGTCGGCTCAGTGATTGACGTCACGCTCAAGGCACCCATGGGTGCTGCAGCTAACGGCCAGGTGCATGCCAGCCGCAAGAA
The DNA here is from genome assembly GCA_947447845.1 of Burkholderiales bacterium. Next base: position 3,240 of record CANFNO010000437.1, read on the forward strand.
GTTTCGCGGCACGCTGGAGCGGGTTGTTGCTGGCGAAGGTGTTGTGAGCTGGCAAATCGTCTGGAGCGATGCGCCCCCCACGAAGCCGGGTCAAAGAATTAGTAAGAAGCGTGTGCCGCCGCCGATGCAGGTGCTTGGCTTCACGCTGGATGAAATACGTGAATCGCGCTTGGCTCCGATTGTGAGCTTTAAGGGGCGCGGACAGGGTGGCAGCACGGGTGGCGAAGAGCCTGCCGTGGGTCAGGAAGTTTAATTTTGTTGTTGATAAGAGTGTTCAGGAGAGTCATGGCATGAATCGCGAATTGTTGATGCTGGTTGAAGCTATTTCCCGTGAGAAAAACGTGGAACGTGATGTGGTGTTGGGCGCTGTGGAAGCAGCCCTGGCGCAAGCCACCAAAAAACTCTACCCCGGTGATGTGGACATCCGGGTGGCACTTGACCGCGACAGCGGCAACTACGAGACATTCCGTCGCTGGCATGTCGTCCCCGATGAAGCCGGTCTCCAATTGCCGGACCAGGAAATTTTGTTGTTCGAAGCGGTCGAGCAGATTCCTGACATTGAAGTTGACGA
>CANFNO010000438.1 GCA_947447845.1 Burkholderiales bacterium
CCAACGCAAACTACTTTGCGCTGCATGATTTGACCCGCATGGTAGAGGGGGCCACGCTCTAGCTCGCGGGGCAGCATGGCACGGTAAGCCCGCAACGCCTTTTCACTTGGCCTAGCTGCCTGCGTCTCAAAATTTTCAACCAGCAAATTCACTTCTTCCCGATTCGGGGAAAGTGGTGAGCGCGATTGCGCCAATCCGCTGACTCGATTCATTTCTTCCAGAGTGCCCCGGAACACCTGACCCGTGACGCCGTATGCAGCAAACATCAAGTGCTCCCTCGCAAACTGCTTTGCGTTGTACTCAGCACTTCGGTTCAGGCTTTGCCGTGCGCACGCTCAGCAGCATGGTCAACGCCAGTATCCCCACCACCACGCCCAGCGAGAACAACACCGGGATCTTGTAGACATCGATCAGGCACATCTTGGTGCCGATAAAAACCAGAATCACCGCCAAGCCGTAGTTGAGCAAGTGGAACTTGCTGGCGACTGCTGCCAGCAGAAAGTACATGGCACGCAAACCCAGAATGGCAAACACATTGCTGGTCAGCACGATAAAGGGGTCGCTGGTGATGGCGAAGATTGCGGGGATGGAATCCACTGCAAAAATCACGTCGGTGAGTGCGATCAGACAAATCACCATGAACAGCGGTGTGGCAATCTTTTTGCCGTTTTCCATGGTCCAGAAGTTCTCGCCGTCATAGTTCTTGCTGACGGGCAGCAATTTGCGCAGCAACTTGAGTGCCGGGTTGTCGTTCAGGTCTGGCTCTTTGCCGGCAGCCCACCACATCTTCACGCCGGTCAAAATCAGGAATGCGCCGAACACGTACAGGATCCAGTGGAACTCGGCCAACAACCAGCCACCCACCAAAATCATGATGGTGCGCAACACAATCGCGCCGACGATGCCGATCATCAGCACCCGCTTCTGGAAGTGCGTGGGCACAGCAAAGTAGGTGAAGATCATCAGGAACACAAAAATGTTGTCTACCGCCAGCGACTTCTCGATCAGGTAGCCGGTCAGGAATTCAAGCGACTTGGTGTTGGCGATCTCTGCAGAACCGGTGCTGTCCTTTACTGCCCACCAAAACAAGCCGTTAAACACGAAGCTCAGCGCGATCCAGACCAGCGACCAGTTCAACGCTTCCTTGACGCCAATATCCTGGGCACCCTGCTTTTTGAGTACGACGAAGTCGATGAAAAGCGACACCAGTACGATGCCACCAAAGGCGGCCCAAAGCCACAGGGGAGCAATTGTTTGCATAAGAAGCCTTACACCTTGCAAGTTGATGATCAGTCGCCCAACAGAGGCGAGTTGCCATGTGGGCACTTAAATGCGCCCCTACACGACTGACGCAAGTCTATTGAAGTTTTAGCATGTTTAATAGGAGTTAATCGGATTTTTAGTTCGTAAAAACAGAAGTGTTTTTGCGCATTTTCCTGCTTACTGAGACTGGGCGCCGCCCGCATCATGCAATCCATTCAAATCGGAAAGACCAAATGCCATGACAGACAAACCAAAGTACTGGAGGGACCGGCTTAGCGCAATGCTGCCCAAACGGGAGGCCTTGTTTTCTCATCCTTGGCTGCGACCCGTTGCCAATCGCCTGCTCGATCCGAAGCTTTGGAGGTTTCAACATGAAGCAGTGGCGCGCGGTGTGGCGGTGGGCACCTTTTGGGCTTTTGTCATTCCAGTTGCCCAAATGCCAGTGGCCGCGGCGCATTGCACCTGGTGGCGTGCCAACATACCGGCAGCGACCGCCATGACCATGGTCACCAATCCGCTGACGATCGGATTCTGGCTCTGGCTGGCCTACCAACTGGGGGCGATCATTCTCGGCGCACCTTTAGTGCCGGTCACAGCAACCGGCGAGGGCGTGCCCTCTTGGCTTGCAGAATATGGATGGCCAACCGTGCTAGGTATGGGCATGTTCGCCATTGGTGGAGCAGGGTTGGGCTATCTGGCAGTCAAGTTGATTTGGCGCCTGCGAATCTGGTTTAGACGGCGCGCACGCCGTAGCGTGGAATTTCCTTAAGCGGTTTGACGCAATAGCAGAGAAGCCGGGGCGGTGTAGACCATGCGTTTCGCATCTGGTTCGTTGATACGCTGCAAGAGAATGGCCGCTGCCCGCTCGCCAAGTTCCGTGGGATGAATATCCACGGTGCTGAGTGGCGGATTGGAATGGGCCGTGTCAAGAATGTTGTCAAAGCCCATGAGAGCAAAATCAACGCCAGCGCGCAATCCCTTTTCGCCAAGTGCGGAGAGTGCTCCGAAGGCTGCAACGTCGTTATAGCAAACGGCAGCTTTTAGGTGCGGTTTTTTCAGTAGCAGTTCATTCATGGCTTCGTAACCACCGACTCGGCTGGGGTTTGCATTGAACATCAGATCCTCGGAAAAAACGAGGCCCTTAGCTTTGAGCGCCTTCTTGTAGCCCTGCAGACGCTGAGTGAAAACGACGCCCTTCTGTCCGCCAAGGAAACCCACCTCCTTATGACCAGAATTCAACAAATGGGTAGTGGCCAGGAAGACACCCTGCTCGCTGTCGCCGCCCGCGAAGTCATAGCTTCCAGGTCCCAGGTTGCGAACGAAAACGGTGAGGGGAATGCTCCAGCTCTGAAGGGTTTTCAAAAGACCTTGGGAAGTGTTAAGTGCAGGGCAAAGCATGATTCCTGCTGCGTTTTGTTCCCGCATGGACTGCAGCACTTTATCTTGCAACCCAACGTCTTCTCTGGTGTGTGCCATGAGGACGACATAGCCAGCATCCACTAGTTTTCGCTCAATTCCCACAAGGACTTCAGCAAAAAACGGGTTCATCAGATCGTTAATCACCACACCAATGGCGTTGGACGAATTGCCCCGCAATTCTCCGGCACGCCGGTTGTAAACATAGCCCAACTTGAGAGCTGCGGCCTTAACGCGCTCGGCAGTTTCACCCTTAATTAGCGGGCTGCCTTTCAGAACCAAGGAAACGGTTGACTTTGAAACGTTGGCTTCAGCAGCTACATCGACGATGGTGGCCGTTCGGGAGGTCATTGGCTTTGTAGTCATGGCTTGTCGGTGTTTTCCCTAGTTAAGCAGGTTAACTATTGCAAATTAATTGGAACGTTCCAATAATTCGTCAATTGCAACGTTCCAATAAGCATACGACAAAACCAAAATGAACCACGAAATGAGTACTGGATGGGGTCTGATAGGTGCCAGCACCATAGCCCGGCAACACATGGTGGATGCCATCCGCGCGCAAAGCGGACACTATGTTCAGGCCGTGATGAGTAGCAAACAAGAACGTGCCGACAAATTCGCATCCGACTGCGGCATCCCTGCTGCGTACAACTCTGTCGATGCGCTGCTGGCCGACCCCAAGGTTCAGATCGTCTACATCAGCACGACCAACGAATTGCATTTTGAGCAGGTGATTGCAGCCGCAGCAGCAGGTAAACATGTCTTGTGTGAGAAGCCATTGGCACTGAGGCAAGAAGATGCCATTGCCATGGTGCGTGCCTGCCGCAAAGCGGGCGTTTTGATGGCCACCAATCACCACCTGCGCAATGCCGCAACGCATCGCAAGATGCGTGAATTGATTCAGCAAGGTGCAATCGGTAAGCCACTCTTTGCGCGTGTTTTCCATGCGGTGTTTCTTCCGCCTCATTTGCAAGGTTGGCGCCTGGACAAACCACAGGTGGGTGGCGGTGTCATTTTGGATATCACCGTGCATGACATCGACACCTTGCGCTTCACGTTGAACAGCGAGTTGGTGGAAGTAGTTGGCATGTCCCAGTCGGCCTCCATGGCCAAAGAAGGGCTGGAAGA
>CANFNO010000439.1 GCA_947447845.1 Burkholderiales bacterium
GAAGCCAGCTCGCGGTGCACCTGGCTTTCGGTCGTGCGGGCACCGATGGCGCCCCAGGAGATCAGGTCGCCCAGGTACTGGGGCGAAATCACATCCAGAAACTCGCTGCCGGCGGGCAGGCCCATGCGGTTGATCTCAATGAGCAGTTGGCGTGCAATGCGCAAGCCTTCGTCGATGCGGAAGCTCTCGTCCAGATACGGATCGTTGATCAGACCCTTCCAGCCCACCGTGGTACGGGGCTTCTCGAAGTAAACGCGCATCACGATTTCGAGCGTATCCGCGTATTTCACGCGCATCTCCTTGAGTCGGCGTGCGTACTCAACGGCTGCGGCGGGATCATGTATGGAGCAAGGGCCAATGACAACCAGCAAGCGATCGTCCGTTCCCGCCATGATGTTGTGAATCGTGTGGCGCGTATCAGCAATCAGCTTTTCGACAGCAGTACCTTGGATCGGGAAGAATCGGACCAGATGCTCAGGAGGCGGCAACACAGTAATGTCCTTGATGCGTTCATCGTCGGTGATGCCAGTGCGGTCGGCGCTGGTGTGGGCTTTGGTGGTCATGGGCTTCTTCCCTGGGTTAAAACAAACAACAAGAGTTGGCAAAAAAAAACCGCCGGGGGTGCCAGCGGTTATTTGAAGATTCGGTACTTTTTCAGGTACGTTCAGATCTCTCTACCGCCGCTGGCGCTTGAGAACCAAAAATAGCTAAAGAAAAAAGTGATCGAATGCATGGCTTGCAATGTAGCACATGTTTTTAACGTGAAACTTTCACGCCACCAGCCAGCGCCATAGGCCATAGACGACAAAACCACCCAGAATCGCAGCCAGAGTTTGGCGCGTCCATATTGCCACGGCGACGGCTGCGACGGTGCCGGGCAGATAGGCGTTATGAAGTGACACATCGAAAGCGCCCTGCGGTGCCAGCGCCATAGGTGCGATCAGCGCAGTCAACACTGCCGCCGGTACATAGCGCAACGCACGCTCCAGCCAGGACGGGAAGTTCACGCCGTGACCAAACACCAGAAAGCTGAGGCGAATGCCGTAGGTCACCACCACCATGCCGATCAGCGTCAAAGCCCATTCGGTATTCATAGCGGGCTTTCCAATTCTGTTGATTTGCGCACCTGTTCGGACCACAGTTCCACCAGAACACCCGTGGCCACACCGGCAACGGTGGCCAGCATCAGTCCCAATTTATAGGGCAGGCCGCGCGCCAGCAGGGCCACTGCACCAGCAACCAGTGCCGCAAACAGCACCGGGCGCTCGCGCAGCTGCAAGGCTACGATGGCTGCAAAGGTGGCCACCATCGCAAAGTCCAGACCCAGCGTGGCCAGCACCGGCACGCTCTGACCGAGCAGCACGCCCACAATCGTCCAAATCTGCCAGTTGAAATACATGGCCAGAGACGAGCCAAGCCAGTACCAAGCCCCATCGCGCACATTCGCGTGAAGGCGCAATTGGTTTGCCACTACGGCGAAGGTTTCATCGGTGAGCCAAAACGACAGCGCCCAGCGCCAGCGCGCCGGCAACTCGCGGGCATAGGGCAGCAAAGTCGCGCTGTACAACGCGTGGCGCAAATTGACGACAAAGGTGGTCAGCCAGATCACCGGCAGGGCTGTGCCACTGCTAATCAGGCTCACAGCTACAAATTGCGAGGATCCAGCAAAGACCAGGACCGAAAGCCCCAGGGTCAACCACACGGGCAACCCGCTGCCAATGGCCAGGGTGCCGAAGATCACGCCAAAGGGCGCGGCCCCCACCAGCATAGGAAAGGTGTCGCGCGCACCCGCCAGGAATGGACGCAAGCCAGCCGCCGTGTGACTTATGCGGTACCGCCGACGGTCAGTCCGTCAATCCGCAGGGTGGGCTGCCCCACTCCGACGGGTACGCTCTGCCCTTCCTTGCCGCAAGTGCCCACTCCGGGGTCCAGCTTCATATCGTTGCCAATCATGCTGACGCGTTTGAGGCACTCCGGGCCACTGCCGACAATGGTTGCGCCTTTAACCGGGTACAGGATCTTCCCGTTTTCCACCCAATAGGCTTCACTTGCGGAAAACACAAACTTGCCCGAGGTAATGTCCACCTGTCCGCCGCCAAAGTTGGTGGCGTATAGCCCCTTCTTGATGCTCTTGACGATTTCTTCCGGTGCCTTGTCACCACCCAACATGTAGGTGTTGGTCATGCGCGGCATCGGAATGTGGGCATAGCTTTCACGCCGGCCATTGCCGGTGGGGGCCACGCCCATCAGGCGCGCATTCATGCTGTCCTGGATATAGCCCTTGAGGATGCCGTCCTCGATCAGCACATTGCGTTGGCTGGCGTTGCCTTCGTCATCCACATTGAGCGAGCCACGGCGGTCGGCAATGGTGCCGTCGTCCAGCACCGTGACACCCTTGGCCGCAACACGCTGGCCGATACGGCCGCTAAAGGCGCTGGAGCCCTTGCGGTTGAAGTCGCCCTCGAGCCCATGGCCAATTGCCTCGTGCAAGAGAATCCCAGGCCAACCGGAGCCCAAAACCACAGTCATTTCACCTGCAGGAGCCGGACGGGCTTCCAGATTGGTCAAGGCTGCATGCACGGCTTGGTCCACATAATCCTGAATCTGCGTATCGCTGAAATACGCCAGACCAAAGCGGCCTCCACCGCCGCCAGAACCCACTTCGCGACGGCCCTTTTGTTCAGCAATCACGGTCACCGACAGGCGCACCAAGGGGCGCACATCGGCAGCAATCGTGCCGTCGGCACGCGCCACCAGCACGACGTCATATTCAGCGGCCAGTCCAGCCATGACCTGCGCCACGCGTGGGTCCTTGGCACGCGCCATCCGCTCCACGCGGCCTAAAAGGTCCACCTTGGACTGGCTGTCGAGCGTCGAAATCGGATCTGTCGGGGTGTACAGACTGCGAGCGCCAGCAATCTTTTGCGTCGCCGTCTTCACGCGGGCCGATTTGGCCGCGCTGGAGATGGTGCGCACGGTGCGAGCGGCATCCAGCAGCGAGGCTTCGGAAATATCGTCGGAATAGGCAAAGGCAGTTTTCTCACCACTGACCGCACGCACGCCCACGCCCTGATCGATGCTGAAGGAACCGGTCTTGACGATGCCTTCCTCGAGGCTCCAGCCTTCGGAGCGGGTGTACTGAAAATAAAGGTCGGCCTCGTCCACTTTGTGCGCCTTGATTTCATTCAGCGCGCGGGCCAGATGGGTTTCATCCAGGCCAAAGGGGCTGAGCAACAGGGCCCGGGCGGTGGCCAGGCGTTCGAGGGTGGGTTCGCGAGAGATCATCCTGGCATTTTAGGCGTGCGGCCTGCCGGGTGGTGAATGGATTGGCAAGACCTTATTGAACGGGATGCTTGAGGTTTGGTTTTGGTTTTGGTTTTTTGTGGGGCTGCACTTTTTTACTCCCCACTCCCCCCAACCCCCTCGCCCCCGTCGGGCGATGGGGAGCTTAAGGCGGACAGCCAATTTGGTTGCTTCGCGCCGAATTGGGAATTAATGACGATGCTTTGCCGAACCCGGTGTTCGCCCCTTTTCACACGTCGTGAGTGCTGAGTCGTGGTGGCGATGGCTGTGTCGGCGACGGTTGAGATTGAAGTGAGACTTACCAGCAAAGTCTCAAAATACTCAGCACCAAAGCCTCACCCGTGCTAACGCCAGAACCCAGCCCGATCGCCAACCCAAAAAAGCGGTACCCATTGAGGGCGTAGCCGAAGCGAAAAAGCCAAATTGGCTGTCCGCTTTAAGCTCCCCTTATCCCGACGGGGGGTAAGGGGCTGGGGGATGGGGGAGTAAA
>CANFNO010000440.1 GCA_947447845.1 Burkholderiales bacterium
CAGATCCTTCACGCCGTTGGCAGCGCCCAGAGCCCAGGCCGCTTCGTATTCCAGGCCGCCGTTGGCGCCCCAGTATTGCGGCTTGGTGGCCACGGTGAAGTGGCCCTGGTCCATCTTGCTGATACGTCCACAGGCGATGGTGCAACCAAAGCAGGCCTGGTTCGTCACCAGATGCTTCTTGCCGTCAGTAGCGCGCGGGGTGGCCATAGCTTCTGCGGAGATGTCCTTGGCGCCTTCGAACTGGCTGTCGCGGTGATTGCGGGTGGGCAGCGCGCCCACTTCGTTGATCACGTTCATCAGCACCTGGGTGCCGTAGGCGGGCAGGCCCTGGCCGGTGACGCCGTTCTCGGCCAGGATTTTCTTCTTGTCCTTGACGGCCTGCATAAAGGCGGCGGGGTTCTTGATGTTGCCCACGCCCTTGGTGCCGCGCACTGCAATGGCTTTGAGGTTTTTACTACCCATGACAGTGCCCACACCCGAGCGGCCAGCCGCACGGTGCAAGTCGTTCACCACGGCGGCAAACAGCACGCCGTTTTCACCGGCCTTGCCGATGCTCGACACACGGGTTTGCGGGTCTTGAAGGCTCTTCTTGAGCAGGCCTTCGGTTTCCCAAACACTCTTGCCCCACAGATGGGCTGCGTCGCGCAATTCAGCTACGTCGTCGTTGACGTACAGGTAGACAGGCTTAGGCGATGCGCCTTCAAAAATGACCATATCCCAGCCGGCCATCTTGAACTCGGCACCCCAGTAGCCGCCCGAATTGGAGCAGGCAATGGCGCCGGTCAGCGGGCTCTTGGTGATCACGGTGTAACGGCCACCGGTGGAGGCCATGGTGCCGGTCAACGGGCCGGTGGCCCAGATGATTTTGTTGGCGGGTGATAGGGGATCAACCGTGGCATCAACCTCTTCGCAGAGGTATTTGGTGCCCAGACCACGCGAGCCAATATAGGCACGGGCCCATTCCATATTGAGGGGTTCGGACTTGACGGTACCAGCGGTCAAATCAACGCGAAGAATTTTTCCTGCCCAAGACATGTTTGGTGCTCCTTAAGTGGCTGAAGGCTGATTGCCGAGCTTGTTGGCCCATTGCTCCATCTTGCCCAGGCCGGTCCAGTTGGCGTCGATGAAGGTAATGGCGGCGGTGGGGCATGCATCTGCGCAAGCCGGGTCGCCACCGCAAAGGTCGCACTTCTGCACCTTGCCGGTTTCTTCCACGTAATTGATGGTGCCAAAGGGGCACGCAATGGTGCAGACCTTGCAGCCCACGCAAGTGGCTTCGTTCACCACTTTGGCGCCGGTAGCCTTGTCGACCGTGATCGCTTCCACCGGGCAGGCATGCAGGCACCAGGCCTCATCGCACTGGGTGCAGGTGTAAGGCACTTTTTTGCCGGTTTCATGGAAATTGAAGACCTTGATGCGCGATTTGGCGGTGGCGAAGGTGCCGTAGTTCTCGAAAGAACAGGCCATCTCGCACTGCAGACATCCTGTGCATTTGTCTGCGTTGATATGCAATAGCTTTTGCATGCGTTTCTCCTGTGTATTTGCTTAAGACTTGGCTGCAACCTATGCACAGCCTTGCCTATGAAATGAATTGCCTACGCATTGTTAAAGCGATAGACCATGAAGGTTCTAGGGATAACCCTAGTAGGGAATGGCAAATGTTGGAAATTCTCAATTTGCAACACAATTGGCTTGTAATCTCGGCAGGCACTCGCGCGTACCGAACCTTCACCACATTCATTCATGCCCCCGCCACTGACCTCTTTTGCGCCAGACAATTCCAGCGCACGCTTGGAAGCCATAGCCAAGGCGCGCCGCGCACTCCTGGCAGGTGGGCAGAGTGCGCGCAGCCTGGTGTCGCCGTGGGTCGAGCGTTCATGGCAGCGCTGCCTGGAATTTGGCCTGGCGCCAGACAATGCGGCCGAGTTCGACCTCATCAGCCCTAACCTGGCGCGCCACACCGCGGAAGGTAATGCGCACCTGGTGCAAACCGCCCGGCCACTGCTGGAAAACCTGGGCCGTGCCATTGTCAGCACCGGCTACTTTGCCATCCTGACCAATCAGAACGGCGTGGTGGTGGACGTCAATGGACCGATTGACCGCAGCGACCGCCGTGCCGAACTGATCACGCGCATAGGCACGGATCTGTCCGAACAGCGTGTGGGCACCACCGCCATCAGCACAGCCCTCACCGAGCAGCAACCGGTATGGTTGCACCGGGGCGAGCATTTCTTTGCCAACACCGCGGTGTACAGCTGCGCGGGCGCACCGGTGTTCGGTCCCCAGGGCGCCTGCGTGGGGATGCTGGACCTCACCGGAATCGACACGGTAGAACGCCCGGAACTCAGCCATCTGGTGACGCAAGTGGCGGGCAAGATTGGCAATGCTCTAGTGCTAGCGCAGCCTCACAGTCTGCTATTGCGTCTGAACTGGCCTGGCAATGCGCTGGGAAGCGATGCAGATGGCATGCTTTGCCTGGATGCAGACGGCTGGATTACCGGTGCCAATGCGGTGGCGCGGCAAATGGTGTCGGGTCTGCAGGCAACCGGACGGGTGCATGCCTCCGAGGTGTTTGGACTACCGATTCAGATGCTGTTTGACACCGCACGCCGTAGCCTCAATACGCTGGAAGTTCCCTTGTGGACCGGCCTGCGCCTGAACGCGATGGTGGTAGAAGCCGCGCGTGAAAACCTGCCAACACGCTTCGAACCAGGCACTGTTGCGAGTGGCAATGTGGGCCTGAAAGACATGGAAACCGCCATGATCCACAAAGCCGTGGAACAGGCCCGCGGCAACGTAGCGCAGGCAGCCCAAGCGCTGGGCATCAGCCGCGCTACGGTCTACCGGAAGTTGGGAAGCAAGCCGAGGCCCTAGGTTGACACCCTGGCTCTGAAGTCATTGCTTTCCGCAGCAATCACCCGTGGCACCTTGCCACTCTTGCCCCGTTGCAGCGCAACACCCGTACGCGTGATGATCTTGAGTGCGGCCACACCTTGGAGCAGCGCGAAATCCTGCAAAGCTTGCGCACCGCGCGCCACTGCAACATCGGCCGCGATGCCGGTTTGTGGCAGCTGCAATTCAAGGGTCTGAGCATCACGCTGGTGGAGTTGAAATTCATAAAGACCGGCCTGTTCCTCCAGCACCGTGGTGAGTGCCAGCGGCAGCAGTGTGACGGGCTTTCCATTGTTGCCGTGCATCTGCAAAGCGGAATCGTTGCGTCCCGAAACCGCAATCACTGGAAAGGGTGAGCCGCACACACAAGGCTTGGAACTAACCGTAATCTGGTCGCCCAAATCGTAGCGCAGGATGGGCTGAACCCGATTGCCCAAATGTGTCAGCAACGTGGTGGCCGAGGCGTGACCCGGGGGCACCGGGCGGTGCTTTTCATCTACGGGCTCCAGAATCAGCCAATCGGTGTTGGCGTGCAAGTGGCCACTGGAACATTCGCAAGCGATGTTCAAAAATTCCGAGGCGCCATAGTGATTGGTCACCGCGCAGTGCATCACCGCTGCGACGCGGGCGCGAGCGGCAGCACTGAAGTTTTCGCCCCCGGTCCAGACCGCATGGGGTGCGATGTGCAGGTCTCCAGCCTCCTGCAAAGCGGCCAGCGCAATGGCCACGCTGGGGTAGGTAGCAACAAGGGTCGGTTCAAAGGAATTGAGCGCGCGCACCACTGAATCCATGGGTTGCAGGATAGAAATGTTGCACAGGGCCTGCACAGACCACGGGTAGAGCGTCTGCAGCCTGTGCATTTGCACCATGCTGGCAAAGTGCCCCGTGGTGACGCC
>CANFNO010000441.1 GCA_947447845.1 Burkholderiales bacterium
TTCCCTGGCGGGTTGCCGACGCTCATGCGCTCACCCCCAATGCTGGCATGGCGCTGGAGGCGCCCTCTTCATGCTCACGCCAATGTCGCACGACCGCAACCATGGCATTGAGCAGCAGCACCACCAGTAGCAGCACGAGGCCCAAGCCCAAAGCCAGCGGCAAATCGCCTTTGCTGGTCTCCAATGCAATCGCCGTAGTCATCACACGCGTAAAGCCGTCGATATTGCCACCCACAATCATCACCGCACCCACTTCTGAGACGGCACGCCCAAACGCCGCCAACACCACCGTCAAGAGCGCATACCGTTCATCCCAAGCCAGCAGGACGCTGCGTAAAAGTGCGCGCGCACCCAGCGACTGCAGTTGTTCGCCATGCTGAACTTCTGCATCTTCCACAACCTGGCGGGTCAATGCGGTCACAACCGGCAAGACCAAAAAAGTTTGCGCCAGCACCATGGCTTTGAAGGAAAACAGCCAGCCCAAAAATCCCAAGGGCCCGGTGCGTGAAAGCAGCAGGTAAACCACCAAGCCCACCACCACCGAAGGCACGGCCAAAAACGTGTTCAGCACGGCCAGCACCGCATCACGACCGGTAAAGCGCGCGACACCCAGTGCGGCACCCAGCACAAGCCCCAGCGCACAGGCAAACACCGTGGCCCAGGCGCTCACCCACAGGGAGCGCGCCACGATGGCCATCAGGTTGGAGTCCAGGGAAATAATCAGGTTCAGCGCCGTCGCGGCGCTATCGGTAAAACTCGTCATAACTTCAGGTATCGTAGTCGCAGCCCTAATAACCAACCATATGAAATCCAGTGCATAGGCTCCAGTTCCACTACTCCCTTTCGCGCCACAGCAGTCCGGCACTGGTTCGCAACCCGCTGATCGATTTGCTACAAGCCGTATCGACCCACGGCTCCATATCAGCTGCGGCACGTGCATTGAATCTGAGCTACCGCCACGTCTGGGGCGAGCTCAAGCGTTGGGAGCAAGAGTTGGGTAACGAACTGCTGATTTGGGAAAAGGGCCAGGCGGCGCGCCTCACCGAATTCGGCTCCAAGCTCATGTGGGCAGAAGGCCAGGCGCAAGCACGTCTGGCGCCGCAGATCGAGGCCTTGCGCAGTGAGTTGGAGCGCGCCTTTGCGGTGGCCTTTGACCCGTTGGCCCACGTCGTCATGCTGTACGCCAGCCACGACCATGCGCTGGGGGCGCTGCGTGAGTTTGCTTTGGCAAATGACGAATTGTCGGGCGGGCAAAGCCCTGCACGCCTGCACTTGGACATACGCTTTAGTGGCAGCGTGGATGCAATTCGCGCACTCAACGAAGGCCGCTGCGTCATGGCCGGTTTTCACACTCTGCAAAACCCGACTCAGGGCTCAGTGGCCGAGAAAATCTACAAGCCACTGCTCAAGCCCGGGCTGCACAAGATCATCGGCTTTGCCACGCGCACGCAGGGCCTGATGGTGGCCGCTGGCAACCCCTTGCAACTGCACACATTGCAGGATGTACAGGTCCAATCCGCGCGCTTCATCAACCGTCCCTTGGGCACCGGCACGCGGGTGGTGCTAGACGAATTGCTGGGGCAAAACGGGCTGCTGCCCGAGCAGTTTCCGGGCTATGAGCACAGCGAGCCCTCGCACACGGCCGTAGCCCACGCGATTGCGTCCGGAAGTGCCGACGTGGGGCTGGGCATTGAGGTGGCTGCCCGCGCCCATGGCCTGGACTTTGTGCCCCTGCTAGAAGAGAGCTACCACCTGGTTTGCCTGAAGTCGGCACTTGATGACCCGGCTATCGTGGCGCTGCTGCAGTTGCTTAAAAGTCCGGCCTGGCAAGCCCGCCTACTAGCTTTGCCAGGCTACACACCATGGCAAAGTGGCTTGGTGCAGTCCATGCGCCGGGTGCTTCCGTGGTGGGACTTCCCGCGTAAAAGCTAATTGGCCCCCCACGCTCCCCCACTTTGTGTGGGTCGCTGCCCCCTCGCCTAGTTCACAAAGCTGAGGGTTAGTTGGGGCACTTCAACCGGGTTAAACGTGCTGCCGAGGGCGATTACGCAGGTATCGTGTAACACGCATTCCTGGTTACGCAAAGTCAACACCGTGCTACCGGTAGAAAAGCGTACTGACGTTCCAAATCGGCTGGTGTCTTCCAGCACCAACAAGTCATCGTGCTCGTAAATCTTGGCGTGTAACCGAGAAACGCGCGGATCGAAAACCGAGAAATGGGCGTTTTCGTGACGACCCAGAATGATGGGCAAATCCGAACGGTCAAACGTCGCCTCTTTGCCCAAGCCGACCAGCCGAATACCGGCCATGGGTCGGCTATCGTCAAAGTCCATAGACTGCAACTCTGCACGAACCGTCTGAAACGCCGAACTCGCATCAGAGCGCCATTCGATCTGGAACACGTCAACCGGTTGCGACTTACCTGGCATGAACATGCTGCCCAAGTTGCGAAAGCGTGCAAAGTTTCTTAAGGAGATCTGGTCCACTGCCAATCCGGCCGCCAGAATTTGATCCGGCACACAGCGTTCGCACAAACTGGTGGCCACATTGATGGCTTCACCGATCCAGCCGGTCTGCGCCTGGATGACATGGCCACGCGCCATGCCGACTTTGAGTTGGGAGTGCAGGTTCTCCGGCAAGTTGGTGTTGTGCACGCCCTGAAGCCGCTGGATTTCTATGGCGCATTCGACCGCTGCTGCGCCCAAACGGAAGGCCATCAGCACGCCGTCACCCAGGTAGCGGATGACCTGCCCACCGGCCGCAGTGCACGCAGCACCAATCCACTCTGTAACACCCGACACCAACTCAGCCCCTTTGGCGTTGCCAAGGGTCTGGTAGATGGCCGTACTTCCGACCAGGTCAACAAAGACGATGGTCGCGTCATCCATATCGATTTTGGCTCGATCCACTTTTCATGAGGTGCGCGGCAAGAGTGTTTACTGGTGTGCATTTTGCCGGAACACGCGCAGCGAAGCGACGCAGCGGCATGAATCAATGAAAATGTGCGAATAAGTGTTAATAAATTACCACCAGTGCTTTTGGGAACGCTTCAAAAACGACGTTTATGAGAAAAAGTCGGCTTTCAAGATATCGGAAATATCCCAAATACGGTGAATATTTGGCACTTTTCCAATATTCACATGTATCAGTTCCATCGATTATTTGCATTTTTTTGCAAAATAAGCGCATTGAAAAAGCCTGAACTGCGCTACCAAAGCTCGATTGACTGGATTTTTCATACCATCTGATCACCATGCGTACTACAACCCGGTCATATCTTGCCGTTATTGCAGGTTGAACGGCTCAGTTCACAGTGTCAAACCGGGCGGTAATAAGAGACGCGAATATTGCTCTGCGACAAACTTGGCGGTGCATGGTTTCGCGTAACATTGCAAATGAAGTAACACGAAGATAAATTGAGGCTTAGGGAAGATTATGAAAATCGCAAAGCAATTAAGCTTGGCTACCCGACTTGCAGCCGTTGTGCTGTTGGCCACCGGCCTGGGCTATTCACACCTATCGCTCGCGCAAGCTGTAGACCCGCATGCCGGACACGACATGTCGAAGATGGATATGAGCAAAGACGCAGATCCACATGCCGGACACGACATGTCGAAGATGGATATGAGCAAAGACGCAGATCCGCATGCTCACCACGCGCACCCCGACATGAATGCCTCAGTTAGGCGCAGCATGGTGGATGTGACTGTGGCAGCCACGCCCTTGGTCAAGCAGGATGGCAGCAAGACAACTCTGGCTAAAGAACTTGACGGCAA
>CANFNO010000442.1 GCA_947447845.1 Burkholderiales bacterium
ACTACATGGCCTGGAGCCAGCTCATGGCGGCACCTGATGCGCCACGCAAACGCATGGCCCTGGCGCTGTCCGAGATTTTTGTCGTCTCGCTCACCGGCCTGAGCTTCAACTGGCGCAGCCACGCCGCCGCTCACTACTGGGACACGCTCAACACCCATGCCTTTGGCAACTACCGCGCGTTACTGGGCGCCATAACGCTCAACGTGGCGATGGGCTATTACCTCAACACCAAGGGCAACAAAAAGGCCAATGGCAAGGGTAGCCAGCCCGATGAAAACTATGCGCGCGAGGTGATGCAGCTTTTCACCATTGGCCTGGTCGAGCTGAACGCCGACGGTACGCCCCGGCTGGACGGCAACGGCAACAAAATCGATACCTATGCTGCCAGTGATATCAGCAACCTGGCGCAGGTGTTTACCGGCTACGACCTGGACATGACGGGCAACGTCAACACCAGCATTGCGCAAACCGGCGGTGGCACCCGCACTATTCCTTCCACGGACTTTGCACGTCTGCCGATGGTGCAGGTGGGCAGCAACCACTCCACCTTGGAGTCGAACTTTTTGGGCGTTAAAGTGCCTGCCAACGCCACATCGGCGGATGCCTTGACGTTGGCCTTGGACCGGTTGTTTAACCATGACAACACGGCACCCTTCATCAGCAAACAACTGATCCAGCGGCTCGTTACCAGCAACCCCAGCGCGGCCTATGTCGCGCGCGTGGCGGCGGTGTTCGCGAACAACGGCGCCGGGGTGCGTGGCAGCCTGGCCCATGTCTATGCGGCCATCCTGCTCGATGACGAGGCGCGTGGCCCGGGGGGCTTAAGCGACACGCAATTCGGCAAGTTGCGTGAGCCCATCCTGCGCCTTGTCCAATGGGGTCGCACCTTTGGCGCCACGTCCACCGCAGGCACCTGGAAGATGGGCGACCTGAGCAATGCCGGAACCCAGCTAGGCCAAAGCCCGCTGCGCTCGCCCACAGTGTTCAATTTTTTTCGTCCCGGTTATGTGCCACCAGCCACCGCGCTGACGCCGGGTGCGGTGGCGCCGGAGTTTCAGTTGGTCAATGAAAGCAGCGTGGGTGGCTACCTGAACTATTTGCAAAACGTGATTGCCAACGGCATCAGCAGCGGCGACATCAAGGCTGCTTATGTGGCGGAGCTGGCTCTGGTGGCTGACCCTGCGGCCCTGCTGGCACGCCTTAATTTGTTGCTGTGTGCCGGGCAACTCAGCAGCGCCAGTCAGACACTGATTCTTACCGCACTGAACGCCATGACCATCACCACCGATGCCCAAAAGCGCAACCGCGTTTATGCCGCCGTGTTGATGGTGATGGCCTCGGCTGACTATCTGGTGCAAAAGTAGGAAAGCAAGTAAGGAACCCCATGTATTTGCTGCAACCCGACCTGCATTCGCGCCGCGCCTTCCTCAAGCGCTCGGCCCAACTCGCACTCAGCGGCACGGCCCTGCCGCTGGCGCTGAATCTGGCTGCCATGGGCGAGGCGGCTGCGTTCAACGCCACGGCAGGTGACTACAAGGCGCTGGTCTGCGTGTTTCTGTATGGCGGCAACGACTATGGCAACACCGTCGTTCCCTATGACAACGCCAGCTACGATTTGTACAGCACCATCCGGGGCGGTGCTACCGGACGAGCAGCCGGTGGTATCGCGTTGGGCCAAAGTACCTTGATGCCCACCCTTTTGTCGCCGCAGACAGTGCCACTGGATTCGATGGGCGTGCCACGGCAGTTCGCCCTGAACCCGGGCATGACCGCATTGGCCAATTTGTTCAACAGCGGCCAGGCGGCGGTGCAACTCAATGTCGGCCCGCTGGTCAAGCCGCTCACGCGCGCCCAGTACAACAGCAGCGACCGCATTTTGTATCCGCGCCCGCCACAACTTTTCTCGCACAACGACCAGCAAAGCATCTGGCAATCTTCCTCGCCCGAAGGCTCCACCGTCGGATGGGGCGGCAATATGGCGGATCTGGCGTTGAGCCTCAACGCAGCCTCGACGTTTTCCTGCATGTCAGTGACCGGCAATGCGGTGTACCTGTCGGGCGACACGGCGCTGCAATACCAGGTGAGCACGGGCGGGGCGATCAAGATTAACTCGGCGGTGGCCGGTGCTTCGGTGTATGGCTCCACAGCCGTTGGCGCGGCCATGAATAGCTTGCTCAAGCAAAGCCGCGCGCACGTTTTGGAAAACGAATACAACAAGGTCAGCACGCGGGCGCTGGCAGCCGAAGGCTTGGTTACCTCCGCTCTTTTGCAATCGCCGCCCGCCACCACTTTTACCGCCTTTGCCTCTGACAGCCTGGCGCAGCAACTCAAGATGGTGGCACGCCTGATCAAGGCCCGCAGCACGCTAGGTGCGCGCCGCCAGGTGTTTCTGGTGTCTCAGGGCGGCTTCGATTTGCACGACAACTTGATTCGCGACCATGGCGGGCTACTGACCAAAGTGAGCGACGCCATGACGGCCTTCTACAACGCCACTGCCGAGATGGGCATCGCGAACCAGGTGACCGCTTTTACCGCCTCCGACTTTGGCCGCACGCTGGCTTCCAACGGCGATGGCTCCGACCACGGTTGGGGCAGTCACCATTTTGTGGTGGGCGGGGCGGTTAAGGGGCAGCAGTTTTATGGCACGGCACCACCGGTCAGCGTGGCGGATACCAAGGACACGAGTGGCGTCTATCTGCCGCAAAACCAGTGGCATGTGGGGCAGGGCCGTCTGTTGCCCAGCACCTCGGTCGATCAGTACGCCGCCACGTTGGCGAAGTGGTTTGGTGTGGACCCGAGTGAGATGGCGGGCGTGTTGCCCAAGATCGTGAATTTTGGTGGCGCGGGTTATCCGGTGGATTTGGGCTTTATGGCTTAGGGCGCTGGGATGGATATGTTCCGGCCTTTTTTGGGAAGGTTTGCTCTGCCGCTGGCCGTGGGGTAGATGTTTCCGTCCGTGTCCCCCGCCCGCTTAACCGGGCTCCTCCTTTACCTACCGGAAACATCCACCCCACGGCCATCGGCCACCAGCACGTTGGCGCGCGATGACCGGGGCCCAATGCATTCGATCCTTTGCGCACCTACGCGTTGGTTGACACAGGACGGTATGGCGCTCGCCGCCGGTAGGTAAAGGAGGAGCCCGAAGGGCGGGGGACACGGACGGCGGTGAGTGCCATGGCGGCCTGTGTCCAGAGGTGACTTCTGCGCCTTTCAGATGCAACGAGGAAACCTCAGTTCGCAATCACCCGCTCGGTAAATCCCTGCAAATAGTCGCTCAACCGATCGGCTCCAGCAATCGCCGCAACCTCGTCACCGGACGCAATGCCCTCGGCCAATTGCAAATGCGCCGCAGCACCTTCGGTGGTGTCGCCCGCATGGCGGTAGGCGTACCAGAAGCGGCGGCATTGCACGATCAGCGGCACCACGGCTTTCACGGCGGAGTGGTTCTGGCTGGCGGCGTGGTTCACGCGGTCCAACTCAATATCGGCCTGCATGTAATCGTCCAGTTTGTCTGCAGCGGCGGCCTTCACCATCCGCTTGGCGCACAGCACGATGTCTTTGCGCTGCTGCTCGCTGGCGCGGCGTGCGGAGCATCCGGCTATCAGGCGCTCCAGCACGCGGCGTGTCTGCACCACGTCCAGATGGTCGGCCAGGTCGATGCTGGAAATCAACAGGCCACGGCGCGGCTGCTGCACGATCAGGCCGATGGACACCATGCGCAAGAGCGCCTCGCGCAGCGGTGTGCGACTGAGTTGCGTGCGCTTCACCAGTTCG
>CANFNO010000443.1 GCA_947447845.1 Burkholderiales bacterium
GGAGCGCTATTGCGGCACCCAGGCGCCACAAACGCCGCCCATGGTGATCGACTGGCTGCAACAATGTTTAGGCAAACTGGATCAACCTGGCGAGCCGCCGCGCCTGACACTGGAGCGCGGCGCCACGCGTCTCACCTTTCGCCTGCATCAGCAGATTGGCGATGTCGACGCAGCAGGCGACTGGCTGATCGTGATGCGTGAGGCCTCAGACAAAGCGGTGATCGAAGCCCTGTCCCTGAGTTTCAAACTCACGCCCAAAGAAGCTGAAGTGCTGTACTGGGTGGTCAAAGGCAAGACCAACAAAGACATTGGTGATATTTTGGGCAGCAGCCCGATGACGGTCAAAAAGCATTTGGAGCGCATATTTATCAAGCTCGGTGTCGAGACCCGCACCGCTGCAGCCGGTATGGCGATGGGACGCATTCGGCTGTTGCAACCGCAGTTTGAAGCTTGACGTATGTGCCCTCATTCGGGCAGTCCATTTGTTATAAATGGGACTTAACTAAAATTCAGGTTTCCAATATGTCGTCAAATCAGTTTGTGGCAACGACTAGCCCCAAGGCTCCCAGTTATTTTGTATTTTGGGCACCGGGAGCCAGACTGATGGGGAATGTTACTTTCCCGGTCAAGGCGATCATTATTTCCCTGATTTTTTTATTACCTGTGGCCCTGTTGGGCTATTTTTTCGTCTCTTCGCAGAACGACCAAATCGCCTTTAGTGCCAAAGAGCGTGTAGGGGTTCAGACCTTCGAAAACCTGGTGCCCCTGTCCAGCGGCATCTTGCAGATTCGCAATGTGACCCGTGCGATGGCCGGCGGTTACGACGGCGCTGCCAAATTCAAAGCCGCCAAAGACAGTGTGGAAAAGTCCCTGTCGGACTTCGACAAATTCGTCACCAGTACAGGTGACCCGTTGGAACTCAAACGCGATGTGGAAACCCTGAAAACGGCGTGGTCCCAGGCAGCCAAGTCGAGCAATGGTCTGGACGCGGAAGGCCGCACCGTGTTTGGTCCGGTCAATGAAGGACTGGTCAAACTCATTGGTGCGGTGGGCGACAACTCCAACCTGGCGCTCGATCCGGATATCGACAGCTACTACCTGTTTAGCACCATCAACATCCTGCCGCAATTGCGCGAAGACTTGGGCCAGATCTGGTCTTGGGGCGTCTACGCCATGGCGCGCTTTCAGGGCTCCAAAAAAGAAGCCGAGTCCAAAGACGTGCTGCGCTATGCCGTTTGGAGCGCCAATGCCAAAACCGGCCTGGACACTGCGCGCAACTATCTGGACAAAGTTTTTGCGGCCAATCCGGAAGTCAAAGCCAAACTCGATCTGAGCCTCCTGGATGCAGCCACCGCTTTCCAGGCCTCAGCTATGGATGTTCAGACATTGCAAAAGGATGACAAGCAAACGCCTTCCCAGTTTTTTGACCGTGGCCAAATCGTGGTCGATAAGGTACATGCGTTCTACGATAAGGGCCTGCCAGCCCTGGACGATCTGCTGGCGGCACGCATTGCCGGCCTGCAGCAGAAGATGAAGTTTGCGGGCATTGCGGTGTTGCTGGTGCTGCTGGTGGCAGGCTACCTGTTCTACAGTTTTTATCTGGTGACCAGCAGCGGGCTCAACGCCATCAAAGAGCATTTGCAGGAACTGGCCCGGGGCGACTTGAGTCAGGCACCGGCCCTGCCAGACGGTTCCGACGAGACGGCGGATGTGTTGAACTCCCTCATCACGGTGCATTCGGTGCTGGGTGAATTTCAAGCGGCCCAGTCGGAGATGGCGCGCCAGCACGATGCCGGTGAAATTTCTTATGCCATGCCAGCCTCCAGCCTGCCTGGCAGCTACGGCGTGTTGGCCCAGGGCGTAAATGCCATGGTCAAGTCCCACGTGGATATGAACGCTCGCTCCGTGGATCTGATGGAGCAGTTTGCCAATGGCCGCTTTGAGCAAAGCATGGAAGCGTTGCCGGGGCAAAAGCGGCGCATCACCGAGGTTGTGAACGCCGCCAAGGCACAGATGGAGCAGGCGGCCCTGGCCGCAACGTTTAACCAGCGCATACGCCTGTCGCTGGACAGCCTGCCGGTTTGCGTCACGGTGTCCAACGCCGAGGCTTTGCTGGTGCACGCCACACCGCCCGCGAAAGAGTTGCTCAAGCTCTTTGGCGGTGCCAGCTTCAACACCGAAGCCTTCTACGGCAACAAGCTCAGCACCTTGTTCAAGAACCCGGACGACGCCACCCGTTTTGACCAGGCGGTGCGTTCCGGTGAGACGGTGGACATGGAAATCATGGGGCGCAAGCTGCGCCTGCTGGCACGCCCCGTGCACAACGACCATGGCCAACCCATAGGGCGCATCACGCAGTGGCTCGACCGCACCGAAGAAATTGCCTCGGAGCAGGAAGTTGCCAGCATCGTCGGTGCTGCAGCCAACGGCGATTTGAGTGGGCGCGTGGACCTGAGCGGCAAGAGTGGCTTCTTTGGCACCCTGGCCACGGCCATGAACCAATTGCTGGACGTGAGCGAAGGCGTCATGGGTGACACCGCAAAAGCTTTGGCCGCCCTGGCCGAAGGTGACCTGACACACCGCATCACACGGGACTACGCGGGACTGTTTGGCCAGGTCAAGGCCAGCGCCAATTCCACCTCCGAGAATCTGACTCGGGTCATCGGGGAAGTGCGCGACGCCTCGGATGCGCTTACGGGAGCAGCCTCGCAGGTTAGCTCCACGGCGCAGTCACTTTCCCAAGCCGCCAGCGAGCAGGCAGCCAGTGTGGAGCAAACCACGGCCAGCATCGACGTGATGTCCGCCTCGATTGCCCAGAACAGCGACAACGCCCGTGTCACCGACAGCATGGCTTCCAAGACCAACAAAGAAGCTGCTGACGGTGGCGCTGCCGTGAGCCAGACGGTGACCGCCATGAAACAGATTGCGGCCAAGATTGGCATCGTCGATGACATTGCCTACCAGACCAACTTGTTAGCCCTCAACGCGGCCATTGAAGCCGCGCGCGCCGGTGAGCATGGCAAGGGCTTTGCCGTGGTGGCCGCCGAAGTGCGCAAACTGGCCGAGCGCAGCCAACTCGCTGCCAAAGAAATCGGCGATCTGGCTTCCAGCAGTGTCTCCACGGCCGAGCGGGCCGGTATATTGCTCGACGAAATTGTGCCCAGCATCCAGAAGACCAGCGAACTGGTGCAGGAGATCGCCGCAGCAAGCTCCGAGCAAAGCGAATCGGTGGTGCAGATTGGTGGCGCCATGGGGCAACTCAGCAAGGCCACGCAACAAAACGCATCAGCTTCTGAAGAACTGGCAGCCACCAGCGAAGAACTGTCGGCCCAGGCCGACCAGTTGCAGCAAAGCATTGCCTTTTTCAAAACGGGCGATGCCGTATCGCCCCCGACCAGTAGCCGCCCCAGCCTGGGAAGCGAGCGCCGCGCCGCGGCACCGCGCCTGACCAGCAACCTAAAACCCGCAGCGGTGCGGGGAAGTGGTAACTTCAAGCCTTATTGACTTGCCACTGCATTGATGACCGACACCCCTAAAGAGCAGCCGCGCAACCCGCTGCACGGCATGACCCTGGAAAGCATTGTGCTGGCGCTGGTGGAGGGCTATGGCTGGGCGGGCCTGGCTGAACGCATCCCGGTGCGCTGCTTCACTTTGGATCCCAGCGTGGCCTCCAGCCTGAAGTTCTTGCGCAAAACACCCTGGGCCCGCGAAAAGGTCGAGGGGCTTTACCTGTTCATGCTGCGGGATATGAAGCGCCAATCCCGCTAAAGCCC
>CANFNO010000444.1 GCA_947447845.1 Burkholderiales bacterium
GAAAACTGTCGCCAAAACCGTAGCAAAGCCTGAAAAAGTGGCCAAAGCTGCACAGAAGTCGCCGACAAAGTCCACAGCTAAAGCGATCGATGCGCCCAAGTCTCTGGTCAAAAAGACCGTAAAACCGGCAGTCAAGTCTTCCAAACCGGTGGCTGAGGCCGCAAAAAAATCCATGACCAAGCCAGTTGCCAAAACCGCCCCTAAAACAATTGCCAAAGCGGTTGAAAAATCTGTTGCCAAGCCTGTGGCAAAAACCACCGGCAAAGTAGCCAAGGCGCTTGCGCCAGTTAAGTCCCCCAAGCCTGCTGTTGCCAGCAAATCCGCTGCCAAATCAGCATCTTCAGAAAAAGTAATCGCACCCATGACCGTTGTCAACAAGCCCATTCCTGTGCCGGCCGCACCCGCTGCCGTGGCCCAGAAAACCGGGCGTCCATCATCGCGCCTGGCGCAATTGACGGTTCCTTCCATGGCGCAGTCGGTAGCCTCTACCGCCGCCAAAGCCAGTTACAGCCAATCGATTCCGTCGCCGGTGATCGTCCCTGCACTGCCATCCAGCATCAAAAAGGACCCCAAACTCGCCAACAACTGGAAGACCAAGCCACTTGCCGAACTGACGGATGCCGACCTCATGGCCATGCCGGATTCGGAATACATGAACGATGTGCAGATGGCCGCGTTCCGCCTGAAGCTCACCATTCTCAAGCGCGACATCCTCAATAGCGCTGGCGAGACAACCGAGCATTTGCGCGAAGACACATCGGTTGTGCCTGACCCGGCTGACCGTGCCACGATTGAAGAAGAGCATGCTCTGGAACTGCGCACGCGTGACCGCGAACGCAAACTGCTCAAGAAAATCGAGCAATCGATAGGCCGCATTGATGCCGGTGATTACGGTTATTGCGACGAAACCGGTGAACCCATTGGCGTGGGTCGCCTTCTGGCCCGTCCGACCGCCACCTTGTCTCTTGAGGCGCAACAACGACGCGAACTCAAACAGAAAATGTTTGGCGATTGATTGCCTCTCTCCTTGCGAAATCGGTCGCCTAAATCCAGCCCGCAGTAGCCATGGTTACCAAAGACGATAGACCAGGACTGCTATCCAAGGTTGCGATGTTTGTCCGCAACCCGACCAAAGACTGGTCGGAGTTGGATCAGCCCATGGACAGCGATGCTACGGGCTACGACAAGCAGGCACTCAAGGCCATGATTGAGCGCAAGCGGCAAAATGATTTTGTCCGCAAACGCGAGTTCGATCAGTTGCGCAAATTACGCAACCGGGACCCTAGTGCCTTGGCCAACATGGCTCGGCCTTCTTTTTTCCAGACCAGTCTGCCCACGGATGTTGAGGGAAGAGCGGTCACGTTGAAGAAAATTGATGAGATCGAGGCGCAAATGTCGCGCCAATGGTGGAAGAGCAAGGCTGAAGGCGCTACCAGCCCTCACTCGGTATCCCCACACGGGGATTCCACACAAAGTCCAACCGATCCGCTGGTTTCTGAGCCGTATGCAGGGAACTCGGCGATGTCGGCACCGTTTGCCAGCACGCAGCCCAACTCCATACGCAAGGCCTCGGATGTCGACTTTTCGGATGATTTTCTGCCCACGCAGATGGCGTCCGATATGGCCTCGGTTCCCGGCGAAGGTTCGGTCCCTGGAAGCGGTGCGAACGCCGCGTTTTCTACGTCACGGCTGTTTGCTATCGAAGTCGATGGGATGGAGACGGATCCCGAACTTGAAGAGGCGGCGATCCGGTTTGCCAATGGAGATGACAGCGGCGCGGAAAACGGCCTGCTAAACGCCCTTCGTGGACGTGATTTGCTGCCGCTGGCTGCGCAATCCTGGGCGGCATCGCTGCTCGATTTGTACCGTGCAACGAATAATCAGCAAGCCTTTAATGCGGCAGTGACAGAATTTCCGCAATATCTCGAAAGTCTGAAGCCCTTCTGGTATGCGCTGGATGATCCGGTTGCCGCCCTGGCTGCTACCGGTGCGTCAAAAGTTGTAGCTCGCCCCATCTGGGATTGTCCTTCGACGCTGACTGCAGAAGCCATGGAGAGGCTGCGGCTCGCCATGGTATCGAATCAAATGCCCTGGTACCTCGGTTGGAGCGATCTCAAAACCGTCGCGCCGGATGCCATGCCGCTGCTCGAGGGCCTGTTTAGCAGCCTCTGTGAAGAGGTGGTCACGCTCTGTTTTGCGGCTCCGGAATGCCTGGTCGCTGCAATGCGCGCTATTACCCCTTCAGGCAGCCGCAATGTCAATCCTGCATGGTGGGGCGTGCGCCTCAATGTGTTGCGCGCCTTGGGCATGCAGGACGATTTTGAACTGGCAGCGCTGGACTATTGCGTTACCTACGAGACTGCGCCCCCCTCATGGATTGCGCCACGCTGCATTCTTCAGGCGCCTGAGGCCGCTCAACCCACGACCAGTTCTTACGATCAAACGGTTCGCGGTGGGCTCGAAGGGGAACTGGAGAATTTGTCGCTTGCACTGCGCGGAGAAGTTGTGGGTGATGCGACTTTTGCCTTGGCCATATTGGACGCCGCGCCTGTGACAGGTACGCGCATGGAGATTGCCTGCGACGAATTGCTGCGGGTGGACTTTGCCGCAGCCGGCAGCATTCTCAATTGGGTGGCCATGCGCCAAGCCGAAGGTAAGCAGGTGCAATTCCAGAACGTGCATCGCCTGGTAGCCGCATTTTTCAACGTGATTGGCATTAACGAACACGCCAAGGTGGTTCCTCGCACGATCTAAGGCTGCCGGATGCTTATCCGGGGGACTAGTCTTGCAAATCGAGGTTCCACAACAAACTACACATCTCATGGAACAATTTCACGGAACCACCATCATCAGCGTGCGGCGTAAAACACCGGATGGCTATCAGGTTGCCATTGGCGGAGATGGTCAGGTTACCCTGGGCAACATCGTCGTCAAGGGCACGGCGCGCAAGGTACGCAAGCTCTACCACGGCAAGGTTTTAGCGGGCTTTGCCGGTGCCACAGCGGACGCCTTCACCCTGTTTGAGCGCTTCGAGGCCAAACTGGAGCAGCATCAGGGCCATTTGGTGCGCGCCGCCATTGAACTGACCAAAGACTGGCGCACCGACCGCGTGCTGCGCCGGCTGGAGGCCATGTTGGCCGTGGCCGACAAACAGGCCTCGCTCATCATTACCGGCAACGGCGATGTGCTGGAGCCGGAAAATGGAATTGTCACCATCGGCTCCGGCGGAGCCTACGCGCAAGCGGCGGCTATTGGCCTGCTCAACCACACGGATCTGGATGCGGCCACCATCGTCAAGCGCTCGCTGGAAATCGCGGGCGAGCTCTGCATCTACACCAACATGAATCACACCATCGAGACGCTGGACTGATTCCATTTCTAAATCACGCGTGCACTTTATCGGCCCGCCAAAAAATATGACCCCTCAGGAAATCGTCGCCGAGTTGGACAAGCACATCGTCGGTCAGGGCAAAGCCAAGCGCGCGGTCGCCATCGCGCTGCGTAATCGCTGGCGCCGCCAGCAGGTCGAAGGCAGCTTGCGCGCTGAGATCACGCCCAAGAACATTCTCATGATTGGCCCCACCGGCGTGGGCAAGACCGAGATCGCCCGGCGTCTGGCGCGCTTGGCCGATGCACCGTTTATCAAGGTGGAAGCCACCAAATTCACCGAAGTCGGCTATGTGGGCAAGGATGTGGATTCCATCATTCGAGACCTGGCCGACATCGCCGTCAAGCAAACGCGTGAGGC
>CANFNO010000445.1 GCA_947447845.1 Burkholderiales bacterium
CGCCGGATTGCTCACGAATGAAGTGCTCAATCAGTTCAAGTTCAAGCTCCGAGAAGGGGAGTGCGGGCATCTTCAGTGGTGTCGACTTCATATTGGTTTGGAGGTAAGACTTGGCGCAACCCCATCATGGAACAGCGGGAGCCAATAAATAGCGCACCCCACAAACAGCAGCGAGTTCAATTTACCGCATGTCGCTGTTAACGTCTGCATCCATCAACGATGCGCGGACACATGCCAAGCAACACCGTCTGGTATCAATGCCGATGGCATGACGCAGGTACTCGCGAAACGCCAAGAAACAATGTAGAAGGAATGATCAACACCGGGCTCAAAATGGTCGAGTCCGGCTAAATACTGTTGTTGCAAAGCCGCGCTGTAATGCAGCAGCTGGTCACTCCAACGCTGCATCACAAGGTGCAAATGCGTTTGTTTGAGACCCGGTCGTAGCACTACCTCAAAGCATTCGACTTCCAACCAGTCTCTGGGGATTCCATTTCTGTGCACAGTGTCTGATAGCACTAGCTGGGCCAACTCCGGTCTACTCAGGCTTTCATTTCGCGTCGTATCAAAATTTGTCGAAGGTTCGTTGTCAACTACGCGGCCGATTTTCGGCATCAGTCCCTTTTTGAGTGCTTCAAACATCGTGCAAATTTCCTTATTCGAGTTGACCAAATTGTGACGAATTCGCCAAGTTGAAATGCCCCTTGAATAACGTGGTGATGTCACGAAGGATCAAATTTGCCGTGCTTTGGTCTCGAGAATTCGCAATGGCATGCAACAAGTCTGGGCGCAAGTGCCAAAGTGTTTCCAGGTCATTGGCAAATCGAAGGGCTCCTTCCAATGCCAAACAATTGTCATCTTCACAATGGGTGGCCAAAGCATTCAACATTTCGGCGCGGATCAGCTCTAGTCGGACCGCACCTGCATCCGGCGACCGACTTAAGAATCCCCAAAAGCTGCTTTTCGTGCGCATGTCTCCACCGATAGAACAAATATTTTGAGCCTGAATATAAACAGCGAGAGCCTGGTATTTTGCAAGATTTCTTACTGCCAAATTAACTTAATAAAGGGCAGGGCGGGCGCGGGGTTGGTGTACCAATGCCTCATTTTGTCAGGCGCATAAATAGCTTGGGCAGCTTTTCCGGAAGGGTGTCTATGCGATCCACCACCGTGTATTGTTTGCCAAAGATGTCGCGCACGTAGTGGTCAGCCTTTGCGTCCAAACTGATGCAGTAGGTGGTGATACCCTGAGTGGTCAGTTCTTTTACTGCCTGCCGTGCGTCCTGAACAAGTAGCGCCTCATCGCTCACGTCCACATCCGAGGGGCATCCGTCGGTCAGCACCAACAGCAGTTTGGTATCGGCTTTCTGGTTGGACAGGGTGTGAGCCGCGTGCCGCATTGCCGCTCCCATGCGGGTGGAGTAGCCAGCCTTCATGGCTGCCAAGCGGCTTTTCACCGCATCGCCCCAATGCTCGCCAAAGCCTTTGATGTGCAGGTAGCGCACGTCATGGCGGCTGTTCGAGTGAAAGCCGGCGATGGCCAGCGGGTCACCCAGTTGGTCCACGGTCCAGGCCAGCAATGCCACTGCTTCCTGGCTTAGCTCCAGAATGCTTTGTGCCGACCCTGGCACCTTGTCATTGAGCGACTCAGACAGGTCCAGCAGCAATGTGACGGCAATGCTGCGCCCGTTGCTGCGCTGGCTTTCACAGATGCGCACCTCCGGCTGACTTCCAGCCTTAAGGTCTGTGAAGGCCCGTACGGCCACATCCAGATCCAATTCACTGCCCTCTTCCTGATAGCGCAGGCGCACACGCTCGTGCGGTTTGAGCAGGTCCAGCATTCGTTTCAACCGTTTTGCCAGTGCACGGTGCTTGTCCAAGACCCGGTCGATGTGGCTCGCCTGACCTGCCGGGTGCAGGCCCTCAAAAAGGCTGACCCAGTCTGGCCGGTAGCTCCGAGTGAGGTAGTCCCATTCGGCATAGTGGCGCGGCGGAAGGCTTTGCAACTGTTGGGTGTCTACCGTTTGGTCGGGTGTGTCGAACGACTCTTCGTCATCGCTCAGTTCGTGAAACTTCCACAACTGGCGGTTGTCGTCACGGTAGTCCAATGGGCTGTCAACAAACCAGGTGGTGGGCAGCTGATCGCTCTGGCAACGGGTTTTGGCCAGGTAGGCAATTGCCAATTCGGCCATCTCGGAGGTGCTGCTGTCGCCGGACTGCATCACCGCGCGCCAACGCGAAACGTGTTCCAGCATCACCGGACCTGTGTACGCATGTTCGCTTGCCGCAGAAGGACCGGGTGTTGCGCATAGCAGTGCGTGCGCGAGCATGGCGAGTCGGTGGCGCAAGCAGGAATGGGTGCGCGGGTTACAGGCGTCGGACGCGGGGGCAGGATTCAGGGCAAGAAAGATCGGTCGCAAACCGGGATAGAGACGCAGGCTTAGAGCATCGACGCGAGCATCTTCAAAGCACTCGATGGCCAGGCGCTGAGCCGGGCTGTAGTTGTCGGCATAGATGGCGCTGCTCCAGCGCCGGTGGGCAGCCATATGGGCCAATGCCGCACGGTAGCGGTCAAGGCCGGTCACGGTGGCGGCGTCGTCATACACATCCGGCAAGCGGATGCCCAAAGTGTCGTAGTAGGGCTGCATAGCCCGGGTCTCGGCTATCGTGCTGTAGGGCACCAACATCGCCTGGTCTTGCCACAAGGCCAGCAGGTACAACTCCAGCTTGCGCACATGGTCCACCAAAAGCGTGCCGTGGCGCTCGCGCTGCAGTACGGCACGGCTGTCGCTGGATTGCAGAGCAAAGTATTGCTGCTGCTGTTCCGGGTGATGGTTGTAGTGGCGCACGCCGTAGTGCGCCCATATCCGCATGCCATCGATCGACAGCCATTGCAGTACCTCGGGTGCGTGCTCAAAGAAGGCAATCAGGCAGGGACTTGCATACGTCTTGTGGATGCCGTGGATGGAGCCACTGGTTTGTTGCAGCAACTGCAAACCAAGGTCCAGATAAAGTTGCAGTGATTCTGGTGTCGGCAACCGGCGTGCCACGGCCGGAAGGGATTGCAAAAATGGTGCAATGGCACGGCCATTGGGCGATTGATTGATGCCGCGCACGGCGTTCATCACCGCTGGAAGTGCTGACTCACCTGTAACGCTGGCGATCTGCGGCCAGTTCTGCAGAAAGATCAGCAGGGGCTCAACACCGCGACCCATCTTGCCCAGAAAACGGGCACTCTCGATGTAGGCGTCCAGTGCCGGGGCAGAGAGCAGTGCTTGCGCTTCGACCATGCAGTCCGCAAAGACGGCGTCAATCTCGGTGAAGGCGCAGTCGAGTTGCGCGCGCCGCTCGGATAGCATGGCGCTGAACCTTTAGGCAAACACAGCCGTTATGGCGTTGTCCAGCGTGGCGCGTATGTCGGCGTCATCGGTGATGGGTCGCACCAGAGCCATGCGGCAGGCGTCCGGTGCCGCAACACCTCGCTGCATCAGCGTTGCGGCATACACCAATAGGCGGGTGGAAATGCCTTCATCCAGCCCGTGTCCCTTGAGTCTGCGTGTGGCCACTCCGATCTGTACGAGCTGCGCCGCCCGTCCGATTGGCAGACCACTCTCATTGGACACAATACGCGCCTCCAATTCGGGGGCGGGGTAATCAAAGTCAAAGGCGACAAAACGCTGTTTGGTGGACTGCTTCAAATCTTTGAGCACACTCTGGTAACCCGGGTTGTAGGAGATCACCA
>CANFNO010000446.1 GCA_947447845.1 Burkholderiales bacterium
ACCTGCGGCATGGTGCTGGGCGATTTGGGCGCCGAGGTGATTAAAGTCGAGCCGCTGGGCGGTGACAGCACGCGCAAGCTGCTGGGCAGCGGGGCCGGTTTTTACCCCCTGTTTAACCGCAACAAGAAAAGCCTGGCGATTGATCTGCAAAGCGAAAGAGGGCGCGAGGTGGTGCTGAAGCTGATCGCCACGGCCGACATCGTCAGTGAGAACTTCAAGTCCAGCACCATGCAAAAGCTGGGGCTGGAATACGCGTCCCTCAGCAAGCGCGATTCGCGCCTGATCTACGTCAGCCATAAAGGCTTTCTGCCCGGCCCCTACGACCACCGCACCGCGCTGGACGAGGTCGTGCAGATGATGGGCGGCCTGGCCTACATGACCGGACGCCCGGGTGACCCGTTGCGTGCGGGCAGCAGCGTTAACGACATCATGGGCGGGATGTTTGGCGCGATTGGCGCCATGGCTGCACTGATGCAACGCCAGCAGACCGGACTGGGCCAGGAAGTGGAATCGGCGCTCTACGAGAACAACGTGTTTCTGGTGGCCCAGCACATGATGCAGTTCGCCATCACCGGCAAGGCGGCCGACCCGATGCCACAGAAGATCTCGCCCTGGGGCATTTACGATGTCTTCAGCGTGAAGAACAAAGAGCAGATCTTTCTGGCGGTGGTCAGCGACACGCAATGGGCCATCTTCTGCCAGGCCTTTGGCTTCGCCGATTTGCAGGCCGACGCGCGCCTGTCGAGCAACAACCTGCGCGTGCTGGCGCGGCACTGGCTGATTCCACTGCTGCGCGAGCGCCTGGTCGAGACACCGGCTAGCGAACTGGCGGCGCTGTTTGAGGCCAACGGCCTGCCGTTTGCGCCCATCACCGACCCGCAACATTTGTTTGAAGACCCGCACCTGAATGCCACGGGTGGCCTGGCGCCCATGACATTGCCCGATGGGCGCGAGACGCGTGTGCCGCTGTT
The DNA here is from genome assembly GCA_947447845.1 of Burkholderiales bacterium. The sequence goes on from CANFNO010000446.1 coordinate 972, forward strand.
GCCACTCAAGCTGGATGGCGAGCGCCTCGGACTGCGGTTGGACCCACCGAAGCTGGATGAGCATGGTACCGAGTTGTTGCTCAGTCTGGGTTACTCCGAAGACGATGTGGCGGCATTGCGGCGTGACGGCATTTTGTTGGCGCAGCCAGAGCCAGCCGCAGATCTTTCCACGCTGGACGCACACCAAAGCGGTAACAACGCTTCGGGAGGCCTGGCCTAGCCAGGGCGGAAGGCCAAAACCATGAGCAAGCTCAAGCAACTGGAGTCCTTTGTTTCTGTGGCCGCGCGTGGGAGCCTGACCGCTGCGGCGAACGCCGAGGGCGTAGCCCCGGCCATCATGGGCAGGCGCCTGGACGCGCTGGAAGAGCGCCTGGGTGTCAAGCTCTTGCTGCGCACCACCCGGCGCATTACGCTGACGCACGAGGGCAGTGCCTTTTTGGAAGACTGCCAGCGCCTGTTGGCTGACCTGGCCAATGCGGAGGCCAGTGTCAGCGCGGGCGGCGTCAAGGCCAGCGGCCATTTGCGCATCACTGCACCGGCCGGTTTCGGCAGGCGCCATGTGGCGCCGCTGATCCCGAAGTTTTACGAGTTGCACCCGGAGGTGACGATTTCACTCAACCTGAGTGACCGCGTGGTGGACATCGCCGGTGAGGGCTTTGACTGCGCGGTGCGGGTGGGCGATATGCCGGACTCGTCCCTGGTCAGCGTGCGCATGGCCGACAACCGGCGCCTGTGCGTGGCGACGCCGGCCTATCTGGCGCGCCACGGTACACCGAAGACGCCGGCTGAGTTGTCGCGATTTCATTGCCTGACGCTTTCCAGTGACGCCTCTCAGACGCGGGGATGGGCTTTCAAGTTGCCTGCGTCGAACAAAGGAATCGCGCCGCTTAAAGAAGCCAAAGCAGGCACAGCGGTGGCGTCTTTTGCCCCCGCAGAAGGCGTAGATGAACGCCCAGGTGAGGTCATCTATTTGAAGCCGGGAGGCCCCTTGGATTGCTCGGACGGCCAGGTTCTGCACGAATGGTGTTTGGGCGGCTACGGCATTGCTTGGCGCAGCACGTGGGAGGTGGAGACGGAAATTGCCAGTGGCCAACTGGTCGCAGTGCTGGAAGCCTTTGCCGCGCCGCCCAACGGCATTTATGCCGTGTTCCCGCAGCGCAAGCACTTGCCGTTGCGCGTGCGCTTGTGGATTGATTTTCTGAAAGAGCGCTATGGCATGCCGGGCTTTTGGCAAGCACCACCCCGGTAAATCCGGGAGGTCAAACGCAACGCACTAGCGCTTGCGGTCTTTCTTATTCCAGTAGCTGAACTCGACCTCGTGGACTTCCACATCCACCTCCATCACCCGGGCCTGCAGGCGCTCCTGCACATCGGTCACGGCCCGGTTGTAGACCAGCGGGCCAATCTCTTCCAGGAAGAAACCCAGAAGACCTCCCGCCGCAACGTTGCCAATGGGCTCGTCCATGTTTTCACGGAAGTAGCGCTCGATGGACTGAACGGCGCGCTGGCGCTGTTCCTTGGAGATGTCGATCGCCATCAGGCTTTGCCGAACTCGTCGCCCATTTCTTTGGCGCGGTCGCGCGCTGCATGCAGGGCTTTGGCAAAGCTGGCCTTGATGCCGCTGTCGTCCATGGACGTGATGGCCGCATAGGTGGTGCCACCCTTGCTGGTGACGCGCTGGCGCAGCACTTCGGGGGATTCGGTGGAGGCGCGAGCCAGTTCACCCGCGCCAATGAAGGTGGCTACTGCCAGTTGGTAGGCTTGCTCAGCGGGCAGGCCCATTTCGACCCCGGCAACGGTCATGGCTTCCATGAAATAGAACATATAGGCCGGGCCCGAGCCCGATATGGCCGTAACGGCATCGAGTTGCTCTTCTCGCTCCAGCCAGAGGAACTGGCCGGTGGTGGCGATGACTTCTCCGGCCCATTGGCGATCAGCTGTCGTCACACCGTCGCGCGCCACCAGTGCCGTGATGCCTTTGCCGATCAGTGCCGGGGTGTTGGGCATGCAACGGATGATGCGCTCCGTGCCCAGCCAGGTGGCAATGCTGTCGCTGCGGATACCCGCGGCCACGCTCAAGTGCAGGGCGCCCGCGGTGTGGGCTTTGGTTTGATGCGCAGCATCCTTGAAGGTCTGCGGCTTGACGGCCCAGACCACCAATCCGGCGCGGGCCAGGCTGGCGTCGGGGGCGCTCAGCGCGGCAATGCCGAACAGGTCTTTGAGCTTGGCGCGGGCCTCGTCAAAAGGCTCTACGACCAGGATCTGGTCTGGCCTCATGCCCTGTTTCAAAAGTCCACCGATGATGGCGCTGGCCATGTTGCCGCCGCCGATAAATGCAATGTTTTGGGTCATGCCCGCCAGTGTAGGTCAGAGCACCGTCTGCGCCACGGCATGCTCCCACTGAGCCATCAGTTCTTGGGCCCGGCTACGTGCCATGGTCGGAATGAAGCGTCTCTCGGCACGCCACAGTTCACTCAGCTCGGCAGTGCTTTTATAGACGCCGGTGCTTAGGCCGGCCAGGTAAGCGGCGCCCAGCGCGGTGGTCTCGGTCACCAACGGGCGCACTACGGGTATGCCCAGCAGATCGGCCTGGAATTGCATCAGCAAATCGTTAACGCAGGCACCACCATCCACGCGCAACTCGGACACCTCGGTGCTGCCCGCGCTGACGGCGTCGCGGCCCATCGCCAGAAGGAGCGCGGCACTTTGGTAGGCAATGCTTTCCAGCGAGGCGCGGGCAATATGCGCCAGCGTGCTGCCGCGCGT
>CANFNO010000447.1 GCA_947447845.1 Burkholderiales bacterium
ACCACGTCACCGGGCTTCACTTGCGCACCGGCGCAGATGACGTCGATGTTGACGGAGCCGAGCGTGGCCTTGATGGTGCCCTTGGCGTTGATGGCGCGGCTAAAGACTGGGAAGCCCATTCTTTCCAACTCGTCCACATCGCGCACACCACCGTCGATGACCAGGCCCATGGCACCGCGCGCCTGGAAACTGGTGGCCAGCAGGTCACCAAAAAAGCCGTCAAAACTGTCGGTCGTGCAAGCGGCCACCACGACATCGCCCGGCTGAATCTGCTCTGCTGCGACGTGCATCATCCAGTTGTCGCCGGGTTGCAGCAGCACGGTGACGGCTGTGCCGCACATGCGCGCGCCCTTGTAGATGGGGCGCATATAGGTTTTCATCAGGCCCACGCGGCCCATGGCTTCGTGGATGGTGGCCACACCAAAGCGGCCCAGTTTTTCCACGGCGGCCTTGTCGGCGCGGGTGATGTTGCGTTTAACGATTCCGAGTTCGTACATGGCCTATTTACCTTTGCTTGCGAGTTGGGCATCGAGGCGCGGGAACACGCGACGCACATTGCCTTCATAAATCTGGAAGCGATCTTCATCGCTCAAAATCTTCGACGATTCGATATAGCGCTTGGTGTCATCAAAATAGTTGCCGGTCTGCGGATCGATCCCGCGCACGGCACCAATCATCTCGGACGCAAACAGCACGTTCTTTACCGGGATCACGGTGTTCAGCAAATCAATGCCGGGCTGGTGGTAGACGCAGGTGTCAAAGAAAATGTTGTTGAGCAAGTGCTCTTCCAGCAACGGTTTTTTCAGCTCTTGCGCCAGGCCCCGGAAGCGGCCCCAGTGGTAAGGCACGGCGCCGCCGCCATGCGGAATCAGGAAACGCAGCGTGGGGAATTCCTTGAACAGATCGCTGGTCAGGCATTGCATGAAGGCCGTCGTGTCGGCATTCAAATAATGCGCGCCTGTGGTGTGAAAGCAGGCGTTGCAGCTGGTGCTGACGTGGATCATGGCGGGGATGTCGTACTCCACCATCTTTTCAAAAATGGGGTACCAGTGCTTGTCGCTCAAGGGTGGCGAAGTCCAGTGGCCGCCACTCGGGTCGGGGTTCAGGTTGATGCCCACGTTGCCATATTCCTTGATGCACTTTTCCAGTTCGGGAATGCAGGTGGCGGGGTCCACGCCGGGGCTTTGGGGCAGCATGGCCACCGGCACGAAGTGGTCGGGAAAGAGTTGGCTTACGCGGTAGCAGAGCTCGTTGCAGATCGAAGCCCAGGTGCTCGATACATTGAAGTCGCCGATGTGGTGGGCCATGAAACTGGCGCGGGGCGAAAACAAAGTAATGTCGCTGCCGCGCTCTTTCATCAGGCGCAGCTGGTTCAACTCAATACTCTCGCGCAGTTCGTCGTCGCTGATTTTCAGGTCGGAAACCTTTGGCATGGACGCCGGGTCTTTAATACCTGCGATCTGGGCATTGCGCCAGTTCTCCAGCGCCTTGGGGGCCGTGGTGTAGTGGCCGTGGCAGTCGATGATCAGTGGTTTTTTCATGTGGCTCCGCTTTGCTTGTATTTTGAATGTGAGGTCAGTGTCTGGCTGGTTCCATGCCCTGGCGACGAATGGCCGATGCCGCCTGATCCGAGGTCAGGAAGGCCAGCAAAGCCTGAGCCTCCTCCTTGTACATGGACGCGGTGCAAACGGCTGCAGAAAAGGTGGTGGTGATCTGAATGTCATCGGGCAGGTTGCCCAACAGAGTGATGCCCTCTTGGTGAATCAGTTCACTGAGTTGTTGAAAGCCCAGTTCGACTTCGCCCTTGGCCACCAGACTGCCTACGGGCACACCGGGAGGCGCGGTCACGATGCGGTCTTTGATTTGCGCGGCAATGCCCCAGGTCTCGAACAGATTGGCCAATGCCACGCCGCTGGGGCCAGTGGAGTAGCTCACGCTCCTGGCGGCCAGCACGGCGGCGCGTACCGCCTCGGCACAAGAAACATCGGGCTTGGAGGCGCCAGCGCGCACTGCCAAGGCCACGCCGCTATCGGCCAGGTTCACCTTGCTGGCTGCAATCAAGTGACCGGCTTTCACCAGTTTGTCGATGGCGTCGCTAGCCAGAAACACGATGTCAAAGACTTCACCGGCTTGCACGCGTTTGGCTGCATCCACGCCGCCAACCGACTCCAGTTGCAGTGCACAACCACCCTGCGCTGCGTACAAGGCCAGCAACTCGTTCAAAAGCTGACGCGTGGCCATGGACGAGATGCCTTGGAGAGCGGGTTGGACCATGGCAGAGGGAACGGTTTGCATGCGGAAATTCTAGGGACTTCCCTTCGGCCATGGTGTAGTCGCGTCCACTAGCTGTTATAAACAAATCGCATAGCTAATCAGCAGATATACCGAGACTTAAGCATGGACCTGAAGCAAATCGAATCCTTTGTACGGGTGGCCGAACTCGGCAGTTTCACCCGTGCTGCAGTCGCCCTGGGGATACCGCAACCACTGCTAAGCCGCCATGTGCGCCAGTTGGAAGTGGAGTTACGCCAGAACTTTTTGCTGCGCAACGGTCGCGGAGTGACGCTGACCGAACCCGGACTGGTGCTGCTCGAACATGGGCGCGGCATCCTGCACCAGGTGGCCCTCGCGCGCGAAGACCTGGAGTCCACACGCGGCGCGTTAGGCGGTCATGTTTCCATCGGCCTGCCGCCCAGTCTGTCAAAACTGATCACCGTTCCACTCACCCTGGAATTCCGCAAACGCCTGCCCAACGCCCGCTTGACGCTCACCGAGGGCTTCTCGGTGGTCATGAACGAGGGGCTGCGCTCCGGGCGCTTGGACATGGCCGTGCTCTACAACACGCCCCACTCGCCTGAGATTGAGACCCGGGTGCTGCACCGCGAGACTCTGGTCTTGATCGCATCGGAAGCCAGCGTCAAGCGCATGCCGGGGTTGGCGCTAAAGCCCGAAATGCCGCTGTCAGTGCTGGCCAATTTGCCCTTGATCGCGCCAAGCCGCCCCAATGCCTTTCGCATTCTGATCGACACTGAGTTAGACCATTTGCGCTGCAAGCCGCAAATCGTGCTGGAGGTCGATGGGCTGAACGCCATTCTGGAACTTGTGGGCGAAGGTCTTGGCTTTGCCGTGTTGCCACCCTACACGCTGAGCAATTTTCAGACCCCGCACACATTCACCACCCACAAACTGCACAGCCCGCAATTGGTATGCGAGCTGATGCTGGTCACCTCTGCACGCAGACCCAGCACGGAGACGCATAAGGGCGTGCAAGCGCTGGTGGCTGATGTGGTGAAGACGGCGATTGAGGGGTATTCCTGACCTCCCAGGATATTGAAGTGAACATGAATAGCTTTGAAATTCTCCCTGCAAAGCCACAAGACGCAGAGGCCGTCAGCCAGCTAATCAATGGTCTGTCGCGCCACTTCACACAAGATCCGCAGGGCAATGGCGCCGAGGCGTTCCTGCAAACCATCAGCCCGGCAGCCATCCGAGCGCTGATCGAGTCGCCGAACATGGTTTATTGCAAGGCCACCGCGGGCAACCGATTGGCGGGCGTGGTTGCCATGCGTGACCACGTGCATCTGTATCACCTGTTTGTTGACCCTGTGTTTCAGAACCAAGGCTTGAGCCGCCAGTTGTGGCTGCATGTCAAAGCCGACGCTCTGGCCAAGGGCAATAGCGGCGGCTTTACGGTCAACTCCACACCGTATGCAGTGCCGGTTTA
>CANFNO010000448.1 GCA_947447845.1 Burkholderiales bacterium
AACCCCTTACTGAGCACGCCATGGAAGTTACCCGCATACGCGCCCTGCGCGGCCCCAATCTCTGGAGCCACCATACGGCCATTCAATCCATCGTGTCTTGCACACCGCCTGAGCATTCCATCGCCAGCCTGCAGGGTTTCGAAGCCCGCCTGCGCGAGCGCTTTCCGGAGCTAGGCTCGCTGCAGCCAAACGGCCACGACGATACGGTTTCCATGGCCCATGTCATGGAGCTGGTGGCCCTGGGACTGCAGGCACAGGCCGGCTGCCCGGTCACCTTTAGCTGCACCACCCCCACACTGGACGCCCATGTTTACCAGGTGGTGGTGGAATACAGCGAAGAGGCCGTAGGCCGCAAGGCTCTGGAAATGGCGCAAGCCATCTGCGAAGCGGCCCTGAACGACACCCCTTTTGACCTCGTCGCAGCGCTTACCGAATTGCGCGATCTGGACGAAGACGTGCGCCTGGGACCAAGCACCGGCTGCATCGTGGATGCCGCTGTCGCGCGGGGCATTCCCTATAGCCGCATGACCGAAGGCAGCATGGTGCGCTTTGGCTGGGGTAGCCAGCAGCGTCGCATTCAGGCGGCCGAGATTGACTCCACCAGCGCCATTTCCGAAGCCATTGCCCAGGACAAACAACTCACCAAGCGGCTACTAGCCGCTGCCGGTGTGCCGGTGCCTGCCGGTCGCGAAGTCAGCGACGCCGATGACGCCTGGAAAGCTGCCTGCGAAATTGGCCTGCCGGTTGTGGTGAAGCCTTTGGACGGCAACCAGGGCAAGGGTGTCACCGTCAACATCACCAGCGAAGAACAACTGCGCAAGGCCTACGAAGTGGCCACCACTTTCCGCGATAGCATTCTTGTGGAACGCTACATGCCGGGCAACGACTTCCGCTTGCTGGTGGTAGGCGACAAACTCGTGGCTGCGGCGCGGCGTGACCCTCCCAAGGTGGTGGGCGACGGCGTGAGCACCATCGCGCAGTTGGTAGAGCAAGTCAACAAGGACCCGCGCCGTGGCTCAGGCCATTCGACTTCTTTGACCAAAATTCGCTTTGACGACATTGCAAAAGAGACACTGGCGAACCAGGGTTTCACCGCCGAATCCGTGCCGCAAAAGGGCAAGCGCGTCAATTTGCGCAACAACGCCAATCTGTCCACTGGAGGCTCAGCCACCGACGTGACCGACGATGTACACCCGGACGTGGCCGCCCGCGCTATTGCTGCAGCCCACATGGTGGGCCTGGACATTTGCGGCGTGGACGTGGTCAGCGACAGTATTCTGCGTCCGCTTGAAGAGCAAGGCGGCGGCATGGTGGAAGTCAATGCGGCGCCAGGCTTGCGCATGCACCTGGCACCGTCTTTTGGCAAAGGCCGCCCGGTCGGCGAAGCGATCATTTCGATGCTGTTCAAAAATGGGCAAAACGGTCGCATACCGCTGGTGGCTGTGACCGGCACCAACGGAAAAACCACTACGGTGCGCCTGATCTCGCACCTGCTCAAGACCAAGGGTCTGCGCGTAGGCATGACCAATACCGACGGCGTGTATGTGGACGGCCAGTGCATAGACACCGGCGACTGCAGCGGCCCGAAAAGCGCCCGCAGCGTGTTGTTGCACCCGGACGTGGATGCGGCAGTACTCGAAACTGCCCGGGGCGGCGTGCTGCGCGAAGGCCTGGCCTTCGACCGCTGCGATGTGGCGGTGGTGACCAACGTAGGCAGTGGCGACCACCTGGGCCTGAACTACATCACCACCGTGCAGGATTTGGCGGTGCTCAAGCGCGTCATCGTGCAAAACGTCTCGAGCAAGGGCGTGGCGGTGCTCAACGCTGCCGACCCCAATGTGTCCTCCATGGCCAACAAGACCAAGGGTGCGGTGACCTTTTTTGCCCAGGACCGGCACCATCCGGTCATGGCCACGCACCGTGCCCAAGGCCATGCCGTGGTCTATGTCGAGGAAGGCAATCTGGTCGCAGCCCAAGGCGACTTCAAGCACCACATCCCCTTGAGCAAAGTGCCGGTGACGCACGGTGGCGCTATTGGTTTCCAGGTGGAAAACGCCATGGCTTCTGTAGCTGCCGCATGGGCACTGAAGGTGGACTGGGCCACCATTGAAGAGGGGCTGGCGTCGTTCTCCAACGACAGCGACAACGCCGCAGGCCGCTTCAATATGTTCAGCTACCGCGGTGCCACGGTCATTGCCGACTATGGCCACAACCCCGATGCCATGGCCGCCCTGGTGCAGGCCGTGGAGGCCATGCCAGCCACGCGGCGCAGCGTGGTCATCAGTGGTGCCGGTGACCGCCGCGACCAGGACATCCGCCAGCAAACCGAAATTCTCGGCGCAGCCTTCGACGAGGTGGTGCTGTTCGAAGACCAATGCCAGCGTGGGCGCAAGGATGGCGAGGTGATCGCCCTATTGCGTGAAGGCCTGAAGGGTGCCAAGCGCACCACCGAATCCTCAGAAATCTATGGCGAGTTTCTGGCCATTGACTCGGCGATGGACAAACTCAAAGAAGGCGAACTGTGCCTGATTCTGGTGGATCAGGTGGAAGAAGCGCTGGCGCATATCGCAGCCAAGGTAGCTAAAGCTTAAGTCCGCAGTTTCAGGCCAACGGCACTTCGGTGCCGGGATCGCGGCCCATCAAGCGGGCTACGGCCTGGGCTGGCTGAATGCGACCATCCAGCAGGTCCACCACACACTCGGTGATGGGCATATCGACATCCAGGCTGCGTGATCGCTGCAACACGGTTTGGGCGCAATACACGCCTTCGGCGACGTGGCCCAATTCGGTGACGGCCTGTTGCAGGGTTTTTCCCTGAGCCAGGGCCAGACCCACTCTACGGTTGCGCGACAGGTCGCCGGTTGATGTAAGCACCAGATCGCCCAAGCCGCTCAAACCCATAAAAGTCTCGACTTTGGCATCAAGCGCGACACCCAGCCGGGTCATTTCGGTGAGCCCGCGGGTAATCAGGGCCGCGCGGGCATTCAAACCCAGTTGCAGCCCATCGCAAAGCCCGGTGGCAATGGCCAGCACGTTCTTTACTGCGCCACCAACCTCCACTCCCACCACATCGTCATTGGCATAAACGCGCAAGTTGCTGCAATGAAAGGCCTCGACCATGGCCTCGCGCACAGATGCAAAGGCACTGGCGGCGACGAGAGCGGTTGGCTTACCCAACGCAACTTCCTGGGCAAAGCTGGGGCCACTCAGCACGCCAGCCTGCAAGGCGGGCGCGACCTGAGCCTGTACTTCGTGTCCAAGCAAGCCAAAGTTATCGTCACGCTCCGCCTCAAAACCCTTGCACAGCCATACAACTGGCACTTGCATGTCACGCAATTGCGTCAGCATTTCGCGCAAGCCCGCCATAGGCGAGGCCACGACCAGCAAGTCCTGCGTTGCAATCTTTGCGGTCAAAGACGAAAGAGTGCCGCCTACCACCTGCAAAGCAGACGGCAGGGCAATGCCCGGCAGGTAACGGCTATTGCAACGCGAACGTTGTGTCTCATCCGCCTGCGCACCATCGCGAGCCCAAAGTGTGACGTGATGCCGATCCGGCGCTTGGGCCGCACTAAGTGCCAGGGCCGTTCCCCAGGCCCCTGCTCCGAGCACAAATATCTTCATGGAAGGCCTCTAGGCATGCGGGGTGACCCGCATGCCAACGGACTTACTGCGTCAGCGTGCCAGCAGGCGCTGCTGCCGATTCGGCGCGTTGTTGCTCAAAC
>CANFNO010000449.1 GCA_947447845.1 Burkholderiales bacterium
CTGACAAGAGAACTCTGGCCTGTGCCTTTAGTTGGAAAACCGAAGTGGAACGGGAATTCTTCTTTAGAGCGATTGGCGATGAGGATTTCGTAGACCTTAAAGCGCAACCAAGAGAAGTGGCCCATTTGCTGCCAACTGTCCGTGTGAGCCTTGCGCGAACCACAAGTTTGTATCGCGCAGACAGACACACCTTCGGCATCTGATCTGCTTCACCAAAGAGTCTGCACATCGGAAAAGGTCTGTCCGGCGCCACACCAAAAACCATGCCTTAGATATCAACTCTGGCAATCCAAGCGGGAAAAGAATGTACCCAAGCAACCTATACAAATTGATTCAACTCCCTGCAGGCAGTCAGCCCCGAGCCTGCGTCGATATTGGTGGTACCAAAGTTGCAGTGAGCATCGCTGACGAATACGGAATTCGTGGCAAGGTCTCAGAGCCCACCGCCAAGGAAGGAACCAACGACGCACTGGGACAGCAGATCATCAGACTCATCGGCGAGAGCTGTGATCGGGCAGGCATTCCTGTTGCCCTTATCGATACCGTGGGGGTTTCGTCCTGCGGTCCATTTGTCTTCAGGAACGCAATGGTCGAACTGGCTACCCCTAACATCTGTGGTGGCTTGGCGGGCAAGGCTCGCGGCTTGCCCAACGAATGGATGAGCGCTCCGCTGGAGGCGCCATTGCGCGCGGTCTTCAACAATGTGCGCGTAGAAAACGACGGCGTCGGTGCGCTGGAGGCAGAGCGCCGCTGGGGAGCACTCCAAGGTGTGCGCAATTGTGCCTATGTCACTTGGAGCACTGGCATCGGTATGGGCATTTGCGTGGATGGCCACATCCTGCGCGGCAAGAACGGCAACGCCGGGCACCTGGGCCACACCTTTGTGATCGAAGACAGCGACGCCCTCTGCGGTTGCGGCCTGCGTGGCGATGTGGAAGCCCTGGTAGCTGGAAATGCCATACCCCGGCGTTTTGGGGCATTGGGATACGCAGATGCCACAGCGCTGTTTCAGGCTGCCCGCTCTGGCAGTGAGCAGGCCATGGCCATAGTCGATGCGCTCTGCATGGTCATGGGCCGCGCTCTTTTCAACGCCACCGCCATGCTGGACTTGCAGCGTATCTCCCTGGGCGGAAGTGTCTTTTGGCACAACCAGGATTACCTGCTGCCGCGTCTGCAAGCCTTTATGCGGGACAAGTTGCCAGCGCTAACCGACGGGCTCGAACTGGTGCCGGCCGGGCTTGGTGAAAACGTGGGTGACCTGGCGGCGCTGGCCTTGGTAACGCACGCAAAGTAACGCTCCTTGCCCAGGGACGTTAATCAGCCGCAGCCATTTACGAACGGAATGGCTATTTGCCGACTTGCGCCACACGCCTCTTACGTTGGGCGGAAGCCGGCCTGTTCTCTGCGCCTAAGGCGTCTTGCGCCATTTGCATGGCCAGCGCCTGCGCCACGTACATCGAGGTGGAGAGAGATCGAAAGCCCACCACTTCGCCTTCGCGAATTTCAAACAGTACCCGCATGTCTTTGGTGTGCGCACTGGGCACCGGGTCGCTAAAGGCAATCGTGGGAACCTGTTGCTTCAGGGCGCTGGCCAATACGGTTTCAGTCTCACTCGCGTGGGGCGAATAGGTCACCACCAGCAGCACGCCGCCCGCGTGCATACGACCGAGCGACGGCTCCAGCAGCCCGCCGTGCGTGTCCAGCAAGCTGGCCCGCAGGCCCAGCTTGAGCAGCAGGTAATGCAAATAGGCGGCCACCGGGTAGGCGCGGCGAATGCCGTGGATCCAGACCTCGTTGGCACCGCGCAACAGGGCAGCGGCCTCTTGCAGCTTGTTGCCTGAAATCTCCAGCGCGGTGAGTTGCAAAGACTGTTGCACGGCATGCGCCAGGTCCATTGCAGGTTGCGGGGGCATCGGGTGGTCGGAAGTCTGTGCGTGCTTGAGGCGCTCCAGGTAGTCGCGCGGCAGGTTGACGTAGTGCTGCTTGCACAGCGCCTGGATTTCCTTGAAGGTGGGGTAACCCATTACCTTGGCAAAGCGGGTGAGGGTGGACGCGGGCAAGCCCAGCTGCTGCGCAAGATCGCGCGACGACTCGGTGGCCACGGCCTGCGGGTCGCGCAAAAACAGCTCTGCCACCTGCTGCACGCGCGGGCTTAACGCGGCAAAGTGCTGCTGCACCGCTTGCCGCAAATCCTCAACGCCGGAGGGTGCATTCTCTAAAACATTGCGATTGGCCATGCGTCATCCTAGCCTACGCTTGGATGGCAAACAGGTCTGGCAAGTACAGTGAAATACTTTTTTCACTTTTTTAGGGTAAATCCCTAGAAGAGGCGAATATTGGTGAAGAAACTTGGCATTTGCTGTAGAGTTGTATGAAATTTTATTTTCACACTGCACCTGTTTTTTGGAGCATTTATGTCTGAACTGCAACTGGCCATCAGCCCTTTGACTTGGACCAACGACGACATGTCGGATCTGGGCGGCACCATCCCGCTGGAAACTTGCCTGTCCGAAATGGCCCTGGCCGGGTTCACCGGCTCCGAGCTGGGTACCAAGTACCCGCGCGATGCCGCCACCCTGTTGCCGCTCTTGGCCGCGCACGGGCTGAAGCTGGCGTCCGGCTGGTGCAGCGGCAACCTGGTGAATCAGGACGTGGACACCGAATGGCGCGCCATTGCGTCGCATGTGGCCTTGCTGCAGGCTGCCGGCGTGCGTGCCATGGTGTACGGCGAGGTAAGCAACACCGTGCACGGCAACATCCAGACGCCCCTGTCGCAGCGCGTGCGCCTGGACGATGCCAATCTGCAGCGCTACGGCGAACGCCTCACAGCACTGGCCGACCGGCTGCTGGCCGAGACCGGCATTCGCCTCGCGTTTCACCACCACGTGGGCACCATCATTGAGACCGAAGACGACATCCTGCGCTTGGTGGCCCACACCGGCAACAGCGTGGGCCTGACCTTTGACACCGGCCATGCCCGCTTTGGCGGGGCTGACCCCTTGGGCCTTTTGAAGGCCTGCGTACACCGGGTGGCCCATGTGCACCTCAAGGACGTGCGCCCGCCTGTGATCGCCGCCACACGCGACACCGATTCATCCTTCCTGAAAGCCGTGCTGGCTGGTGCCTTCACCGTACCGGGCGACGGCGTGATTGACTTTACCGGTGTGCTGGGCTGTTTGAAAGCCGCCAACTACAGCGGCTGGGTGGTGGTGGAGGCCGAGCAAGACCCGGCCAAGGCCCACCCCCTGACCTACGCGCAAATGGCTCACCGCAACATCTCGGGCTACCTCGCGCAAATGGGCTACCAGCTCAAGAGCGGTGTCTGGACTGCCTGAAGGTTCGCCATGCAGCCCACTCTCTCCATGACCGTGGCCGATGCGCTGGCCGCCTTTTTGCGCGCCCAGCACATCGAAACCGCCACAGGCAGCGAGCCGCTGTTTGGCTGTGCCTTTGCCATCTTCGGGCATGGCAATGTGACCTGCTTCTCGGAAACGCTGCGCGCACACCAGGACGTGCTGCCGGTCTGGCGTGGCCAGAACGAACAGTCCATGGCCATGGCCGCCGTGGCCTACGCCAAATCCAACTTGCGCCGACGCATCGGTGTGGCCATTTCTTCAGTGGGCCCTGGCGCACTCAACATGGTGACCGCTGCGGGCGTAGCCCACACCAACCGCCTGCCGCTCCTGCTGTTGGCCGGAGACGGCCACGTGGGCCGTCTGCC
>CANFNO010000450.1 GCA_947447845.1 Burkholderiales bacterium
GGAAAAATCAATGGTTGGGTGGGTAGTTCTGAATTGGTTGTTGAGGGCAGCGACTTTGCAAGGATCAGTTTGGCAGCCGCCAAGGCCCAGACAATGACGGTCAGCAACCTCACATTTGGCCTAAGCCGTGCTGCACGGACGCAATTGGAAAGTCAGGCACAGGTTCTCGCGATTGACGGTTTTAAACTCAAGGCCGCGCAGATTGCGCGGGGTTTTGGTTTTGCTGATTACGCCTTGCGGGAAGTTAGTGTGCGCAGTGTTGATCAGTCGGGCGGTCCGGTGCCGCGCATGATGGCAATGAGTGTCGGTTCTATGGCGTCAGATGCGGCCCCTTTGCCCATGGAAGGCGGTAAGTCTTTGGTGACTGTGACGGTTTCAGGGGCTGTGCAACTCAAGTAGCATTGGGGTATGGCAGATACCCCAGCATTCCAAAATAGCCGAGCCCCTTCTGCGCAAGCGGGCCTCAAACCCTCCAGTTACCTGGGCCGTTTTGAGCTCAGGCAGCAATTGGGGCAGGGCGCACAGTCCACCGTTTGGCTGGCTTACGACCCTCGGATGGAGCGCGAGGTCGCCATAAAAGTGTTGCGTCCTGCGCTCGGTGCGGACGACCAGGCAATCAAGCAATGGTTGCAAGAGGCGCGTAGTGTGGGCCGTGTCAAGCATCCCAGCATAGTGCCCGTGTACGAGGCCGATATCCAGGACCAGTACACCTACCTTGTCTTTGAATATGTGCCTGGCGACACACTTGCCGCCCTGATTTCCCGAAAAGGGGCTATCCCTGCGCGCGAGGCCGTTGCCATTCTGATGGATGTGCTGGACGCCATTTCTGTTGCCCACTCGGAAGGGGTGATTCACCGCGATCTCAAACCCTCCAACATATTGGTGGACTCCACGGGGCGCGCCAGGATTATGGATTTTGGTATTGCGGCAAGGGTGCGTAGCAATGACCCGGCAGGTGGTGTTGCAGTGGGCGGCACCATCGGTTATATCTCGCCCGAGGCCATTGCCGGCGTGCAACCCGCGCCTTCCATGGACTTGTTCGCCTGCGGTTTGGTACTGGCAGAACTGCTCATCGGCAAGCCACTGGTGCAGGAGTCGGATCCCAACCGCGCGGTCTACCGCCTAGCCCATGAGAATTTGAGCTTGCCTAGCGTTCTCGGGTCGGATGTGGACGACGGTTTGCGCGCCTTGGTGAACCGAGCGTTGGCGCGCGATCCGCTGCAGCGCTTTGCCAATGCCCGCGCATTTTTCGATGCCCTGAGTGCATGGCGTGAGCCTGCGTCTGGAAATACCGAGGTCAGCAATTCTGGTGGAACACTGGAATTTTTGATGCGCCGTATGCGCCACAAGAGCGACTTTCCAGCCCTCTCAGAGTCTGTGGTGCGCATTCAGAGCATGGCGACCTCCGAGACCGAGAGTGTGAGCAGCGTGACCAACCAGATTCTCAAAGATGTGGCGCTCACCAACAAGTTGCTGCGGGTGGTCAATAGCGCGCATTTTGCGCGCAGCGGCAGCATCAGCACGGTTTCCCGGGCAGTCACTCTGGTTGGTTTTAACGGCATTCGGAACATGGCTTTGAGCCTGGTGTTGCTGGAGCATATGCAGGACAAAGGGCACGCAGCCCAACTTAAAGATGAGTTCGTTCGCTCGCTGCTTGCCGGGACCATTGGTGCCGAGATGTGCTCTGGCGCGAAGGAAGCTGAAGAGGCCTTTATTGGCTCTATGTTTCAAAACATGGGGCGCCTTCTGACACAGTTTTACTTCCCGGAGGAAGCGCAGCAGGTGCGCAACCTCATTCAGTCTGAGAGGCCTGCTGTCACAGAGACAACGGCATCGTTGCGCGTATTGGGTCTGAGTTTTGAAGCCTTGGGTCTGGGGGTCGCCAAATCCTGGGGCCTGCCCGACAGCATTCAGCGTTGCATGAAGCATCCGATCGGTAGTCCGCCTTCCGTAGTCTCGTCCGACAGCGTTGAGCGTATGCGTTGGGTGGCTTCCGCATCCAATGAAATGGCAGATGCACTGTTGAAGTATGAAGTGGAAGACGCGCATCCACTGATTGCCCAAGTAGCCAAAAAGTATGCCAAGGCCCTTGGGAGTTCCGAAAAGCAAATATCCAGTGCCGTCGATCTGGCCAAAGTCAAACTAGTGGAAATGGCGGTAGCCATGGACATCCATGTCAAGCCGGAATCTGCCTCGTATAAGCTTTTACGTGCAAAAGTGGAGGAGACAGTTTTAGTACCTGAGTCTCAACTGCAGGTGACCGACGGCAGCATCGGCAATTTGGCACTGCATGCAACGCAGTCGGTGGACATCAACGGGCCAACGCGCGCTATCAAATCGCCCCAAGTTGCCGAGACCCTGGCCGCTGGAATTCAGGACATTACCAACGCGATGGTTGAAGATTTCAAGCTTAGCGACGTGCTGCGCATGATTCTGGAAACCATGTTTCGTGCCATGGGCTTTGACCGCGTCATTTTTTGCATGCGCGACCCCAAAACCGAAACGGTAACCGGTCGCTTCGGTCTGGGCGAGGGTGTCGAATCCCATGTCAAAGGATTCAAGGTGCCATTGAAGGCTGCCACCCCGGACTTGTTTGGCGTTGTCTGCATCAAGGGGGTGGACAGCATGATCAGCGACGCCAGCGAATCGCGCATTCTGGCTCGCCTGCCGGAGTGGTATCTCAAGTCGCTCAATGCGCCGGCATTTTTGCTGTTGCCCTTGCAAATCAAGGGCGCACCGTTTGGCCTGATCTACGCCGACAAAACCAAACGTGGCGCGCTGGACTTAGACGAAAAGGAATTGGCCCTGCTGCGCACTTTGCGCAACCAGGCCGTCATGGCCTTCAAGCAGTCGCGATAACTATTGCGCGACCCAGCCGCCATCCATATTCCAGGCCACGCCGCGAATATTGTTGGCTGCTTCAGAGCAAAAGAACACGGCCAGTGCGCCTAGTTCTTCGGTTGTCGTGAATTGTTTGGAGGGCTCTTTCTCGCCCAGCAGCAGGCCCTTGGCGTCTTCGTTGGAAATATTCAGGGCGGCGGCCTTCGCATCCACCTGTTTTTGCACCAGCGGGGTCAGAACCCAACCCGGGCAGATGGCATTGCAGGTAACGCCAGAGGTGGCATTTTCCAGTGCCGTTACTTTGGTGAGGCCCACCACGCCATGCTTGGCCGCCACATAGGCAGACTTTTCTGCCGATCCCACGAGACCATGGACCGAGGCCACGTTGATGATGCGGCCCCAATTTTTTGCCAGCATGCCGGGCAATGCCACGCGCGTGGCGTGGAAGGCACTGGAAAGGTTGATGGCGATGATGGCATCCCAGCGCTCGATCGGGAAATTCTCGATGCGTGCTAC
Source organism: Burkholderiales bacterium (assembly GCA_947447845.1). The sequence continues at coordinate 3,358 of CANFNO010000450.1, forward strand.
GTGCTGAATGCCGGCGTTATTGACCAGAATGTCCACGCCACCAAAGGTCTTGATCGCGAATTGCACCATGTCGTCAATCTCAGCGGGCTTGCTCATGTCTGCGCCGTGGTAGGCCACTTGCACGCCCAGAGCGGCAACTTCGGCCTTGGGTCCTTCTGAATCGCCAAAGCCGTTGAGCACGATGTTGGCGCCTTGCGCTGCCAGTGCTTTCGCGATTCCCAACCCGATGCCGCTGGTGGAGCCGGTGACGAGTGCAGTTTTGCCTTTCAACATGGGAGATTCCTTCTAAGTGGAGATGTGGTTTGAATTAGGATAAGCCATTATCAAACACTGAGCTTTTGCATGGCTGAC
>CANFNO010000451.1 GCA_947447845.1 Burkholderiales bacterium
CAAGACCACGCTATTGCGCATGATTGCCGGGCTGGAAGAGATATCCGGCGGAACAATGACGATCAATGGCGAATCGGTCAGCGACCTGCCGCCTAGCGAGCGCGGCGTCGCCATGGTGTTTCAAAGCTATGCGTTGTACCCGCACAAGACGGTGTTCGACAACATGGCATTTGCACTCAAGATTGCCAAGGTGCCCAAGGACGAGATCGAAAAGCGCGTCAACGCTGCCGCCGACATTCTGCAGTTGCGTGAATACCTGCAGCGACTGCCCAAGGCCCTATCCGGCGGTCAGCGACAGCGCGTGGCGATTGGCCGCGCCATCGTGCGCAATCCCAAGGTGTTTTTGTTTGACGAGCCTCTTTCCAATTTGGATGCGGCCTTGCGCACCAAGATGCGGGTCGAGCTGGCCACTCTGCACCGCAGCCTGGGCGCCACCATGATTTATGTGACGCACGATCAGGTGGAGGCCATGACACTGGCCGACAAGATCGTGGTGCTCAACAAGGGCCGGGTGGAGCAGGTGGGTCATCCGCTGGACCTGTACAACAAGCCTGCAAGTCTGTTTGTAGCCGGCTTTATCGGCTCGCCGCAAATGAACTTCCTCACTGGCGACTTTGCCGCCCAACGCGGTGCCGCCACGGTGGGTTTGCGCCCGGAAAACCTCAAGGTGCAGGCCGGTGGACCCATAAAGGGCACGCTCAAGCATTCTGAAAAGTTGGGCAACGAAACCTTTGCCTACGTGACTTCAAGTGTTCTGGGCGACATCACCGCCCGCATGGACGGCACTTTGCCGCTAGAGCCTGGGCAGGCTATTGAGCTGGCGTTCGCGCCAGAGCACCTGTACCGCTTCAATGCGGATGGAAAAAGTATCTGATTTGAGTTCTGCTTTGCGGATAGGCCGCCAAGTATTTTTAGGAGACGACGCGTATGTTTAAGAAAACCGTAATCGCTGCTGGCGCACTGCTGGCATTGGGTTCCGTAATCACGCCTTCCATGGCGGCAGATTACAAAGGGCCAGACCTTAAAGGCGAGGTGATCACCATCACCTGTCCCTGGACCGGGGCTGAAGAGGGAATGTTCAAAAAAGTGGTTGCCAACTTTGAAGCTTCCACGGGTGCTACGGTCAAGCACTCCTGCTCGCAAAGCTCGGAGCAACAGATCGTCATCGACATCAAGGCCGGTTCGCCCACCAACATCTCGGTGTTTCCGCAGCCTGGTCTGGCAGCCAACATGGCAGCCATCGGCGGCCTGACCCCACTGGGCCCCAAGGCGCAAGACTGGGTCAAGAAGAACTATGCCGCAGGCAAGTCATGGGCCGATCTGGGCACCTACAAGAACAAGGCTGGCAAGGAAGAGTTTTACGGCATGTTCTACAACGTGAACGTGAAGAGCCTGGTCTGGTACATCCCCGAGAACTTCAAGGAAAAGGGCTACAAAGTGCCTAAGTCCATGGAAGAACTGCAGGCGCTGACCAAGAAGATGGCCGCTGACGGTGGCGCCAAACCCTGGTGTATCGGCCTGGGCAGCGATGCCGCCACAGGCTGGCCCGCTACCGACTGGGTGGAAGACATGATGCTGCGCACCCAATCGCCCGAGGTGTATGACGGCTGGGTCAACAACACGGTCAAGTTCAACGACAAGCGCGTGATTGATGCCATCGAAGCTTATGGTTGGTTTGCCAAGAACGATGCCTATGTGGACGGCGGCGCCAAGGCCGTTGCCACCGTGAGTTTCAAGGACAGCCCCAAGGGCATGTTCGGCTCGCCTCCCAAGTGCTATATGCACCGCCAGGCCAGCTTCATTCCGGCCTTCTTCCCTGACGGCAAAGCCAGCGATGCGGACTTCTTCTACTTCCCCTCGTTTGCTGGCAAAAAGCTGGGCAACCCGGTTCTGGGCGGCGGCACGATCCTGACCATCACCAAGGACAGCAAGGGCGCACGTGCCTTCATGGAGTACCTGCAACATCCGCAAGCGCATGAAATCTGGATGGCCGAAGGCGGCTTCCTGACACCGCACAAGGGTGTGGATCTGGCCAAGTACAAGACGCCAGCGCTCAAGAAGCAAGGCGAAATTCTGCTCGGCGCGACCACCTTCCGCTTTGACGGTTCCGACCTGATGCCCGGCGCAGTGGGTGCAGGCAGCTTCTGGAAGGGCATGGTCAATTACTCCGGCGGCGCTTCTGCCAAGGAAGTGGCCGACGAGATCCAGAAGAGCTGGGACGCCATCAAGTAATTGATTCATTGAACGAGTAACGCGAGCTGATCACCATGAATGACGCATTGATTCAAACGTTTACCGCCGTGGTGGTCAGCATCGCGTTCTGCCTGCTGTACTTTGCAGGCAGCAACTTTCTGCTGGATCGACTGGTGGACGCCACGTCCGCCAGTCGCAATCGCAAGGAGGGGCTGAAGTCCGGCATCCGGCCCTGGCTGTTTGTCGCACCTGCGCTGCTCTTGCTTGGGGTCTATTTGTTCTACCCCTTGTTTGAAACCTTCCGTCTGAGTTTTTACGACGCCACGGGCGAAACTTATGTCGGGCTGTCCAACTACACCTGGGTGTTTGTGGACCAGAATTTTTTAATCACCATCCGCAACAACTTTATGTGGCTGCTGGTGGTGCCGGCCACCGCCACGGCGTTTGGTTTGGTGGTGGCAGTGCTGGCGGACAAAGTTTGGTGGGGCAACTTTGCCAAGTCCATGGTGTTCATGCCCATGGCCATCAGCTTTGTCGGTGCCAGCGTGATCTGGAAGTTTGTCTTTGACTTCCGTGGCCCGGACTCGGAGCAGATCGGCATTCTGAATGCCATGGTTATGGGAATAGGCGGCAAACCGCAAGCCTGGGTCACGATTCCTTTTTGGAACAATTTTTTCCTGATGGCGATTCTGGTCTGGATACAGACCGGCTTTGCCATGGTGATTCTGTCGGCCGCACTGCGCGGTGTGCCGCAGGACACGATTGAGGCGGCCCGCATCGATGGCGCCAGTGAGTTGCAGATCTTTTTCGAGATCATGGTGCCGCAGGTGATGTCCACCATCCTTGTGGTGTGGACCACCATCACCATCACCGTGCTCAAGGTGTTTGACGTGGTCATGGCGATGACTGGCGGCCAGTGGGACACCAGCGTGTTGGCCAACCTGATGTACGACTGGATGTTTAGAGGCGGTGGCGATTACGGACGCAGTTCCACATTGGCCATGGTCTTGATGTTTGCGGTGATTCCCGTGATGGCCTTCAACATCCGCCGCTTTCGCACCGAAGAGGCACAACGATGAAAAAATACTTCACCCTGCCAGCCATCCTGGCGCAGCTGCTATTGCTGCTAATCGTGGCGACCTGGATCATGCCGACCTTCGGCCTGCTGGTGTCGAGCTTTCGCGAGAAAGAGCAACTGGTCTCCAGCGGTTGGTGGACGGCACTCAGTACCCAGACGCGTGCCGACATGCGTCGCACCGGTGGCGCGCAAAGCGTGGTGCAGGAGGGCGACAAGTGGGTTATCAGCGGACGTCTGTTTGCCGAAGCAGCGCATGTGCAACTGAAGAACTTTTCGCTGACGTCGGCCAAGCCGAACCAGTATGTGGTGGCAGAGCACGCCGAAGTTGCGGATGGACAGATCTTTGACGAGGAAGATGGCAAGCCTGATGGCACGCTGACGGTCAATGCCGACAGCAGCTACCGCCTCGAATTGACCGCGCCCTA
>CANFNO010000452.1 GCA_947447845.1 Burkholderiales bacterium
GCGCATGACTGTGAAGCCGCCGGCGAAGCCGATGGAAATTGTGCTGATAACCGGCATGTCTGGTTCCGGCAAATCAGTCGCTTTGCATGCACTGGAAGATGCGGGGTTCTATTGTGTAGACAACCTGCCCCCTGAATTGTTACTGCCGTTTGTGGAACTGGAAATCCACCACCACGCCAATCAGATCGCCATTGCGATGGACGTACGCAGCGCCACCACCCTGTCTCAGGTGCCGCAGCAGCTGGACGTGTTGCGGGCGCGCGGCATTTTGGTGAAACCTTTGTTTCTGGACGCCACGACCGACACGCTCATGCGTCGCTATTCCGAGACGCGGCGCAAACATCCCTTATCCCAGGCGGTAGCGCGTCCAGTCTCGGGCGTCTCCGACGACGTGAATCTGGATCAGCGCCGCGCACTGATTGAGGCGATCGAGCTCGAACGAAGTCTGTTGGAGGTCTTGCGCGAGCAGGCCTATGTGATCGATTCCAGCATGATCCGCGCGTCCCAACTGCAAAGCTATGTCAAAAGTCTGGTGTCTACGCCCAGTCAGCAACTCACCCTGGTCTTTGAGTCCTTTGCCTTCAAACGCGGCGTGCCCATCGATGCCGACTTCATGTTTGACGTACGCATGCTGCCCAACCCCCATTACGCGCCCGCACTCAAAAACCTGACAGGCATGGATCAACCGGTCATTGATTTTTTGAGCGAACAAGCCGAGGTGCAACGCATGTTGCGCCAGATAAGCCGATTTTTGGACGGCTGGTTGCCCGACCTGGCGCGCGATAACCGAAGTTATGTCACCGTGGCCATTGGTTGCACCGGGGGGCAGCACCGCTCGGTATTTCTTGTGGAGCAACTGGTCCGGCACTTTAGCCCGCACTGGGCCACGATCAAGCGCCATCGCGAGATGGACGCCAGACTGGCCTAGCTTTCCCGCGCAAGCAGTTTGCGAATCGGTGCAGGCAACCCCAGACCCGGCCATTCCCCAGCGCTAACCCAGCGGCCATCACCCAAGGAAGTAGTTGACGTCACCAGCACGCGGCAAGCATGCAGGTGCAAGTCCTTGTGGGTCAGCACATGGACAAAAGCTGGTTCGCATTGCAGCAGTTTCAGCGCATCCGGCGGCAGTGCCAGACGCAAGGCCTGCTCACTGTCAAAAAGCGGAAGGCAGTGCAGCCCCGCCCAAACGCCGGGCGTGGGTCGGCGAGCCAGCCATATTTCTCCGCTGCGCGTGTGCGCCCAGAGCATCCAAATGGCTTGACTGCTGCGTTTGATCTTTCGGCTTCGCACCGGGAAGCGCGTCGGATCACCGGACTTGGCTGCCGCACACAGATCCTGTACCGGACATTGGGCACACAAGGGTTTTTTCGGCGTGCAAACCGTAGCACCCAAGTCCATCATGCCTTGGGTGTAGCCCGCCATATCCTGCGAAGCCTGGCTTGGCACAGGCAAGAGCGCAGAAGCCACATCCCACAAGGCGCGCGCGTTGGCCGCCACGGCCACGTCGGCCTCGAAGCCTTGCACCCGTGTCACCACGCGTTCGACATTGGCATCCAATATCGCGATGCGTTCCGAAAAGCACAGCGAGGCTATTGCTGCAGCCGTAGAGCGACCAATGCCGGGCAATGTCTGAAGGGTTTGAGCATCTTCGGGAAATCGCCCACCATGCAGCTGCATCACATCCTGTGCGCAGCGGTGCAGATTGCGGGCACGGCTGTAATAACCCAGACCACTCCACAGGCCCAACACCTCGTCTAGGCTAGCAGCAGCCAGTGAAGCAACATCAGGGCAGCGAACCAAAAAGCGCGCAAAGTAATCCTTGACGGTGGCCACTTGGGTTTGCTGCAGCATGATTTCCGACAACCAGACCCGGTAGGGATCGCGGGTGTTTTGCCATGGCAGGTCGTTGCGACCATGCGCTTTCTGCCACTGCACCACCCGGGTGGCGAAGTCGACCGCGGGCTTACCCACGCTCAGGCAATTTCCAGGGTCGGCGTGTTTTCTGCCTGCTGGGGAAGATGCAGCAGGTGGGCGGTCAACTCGGTCAACTTGCGCTCCATCTGCGTGATCGCAAGCTCTTGTTGGGCAATCTCTTTGATTCGCTCGTCCAGGCCGCCCGCAGCTTGTTGAATTCGATCAATGGCTTCGATGCGCCGTGCAAACGTCTTTCTGCGCTCACGCAACTGGGCGTCCAACTGCGCTGCGGCGGATTTGCTCCAAAACTCCACTTCGCCCAAGGCCGACTCGTGCACGGCACGGACACGCGAAAACAGGGCTCGCACCAAGCGGTCGGCAAACTCAGGCTGCGCCAGCTTGAACACGTTGCTGATACCCAGGTACTGGAGATGGCTGCGTTGCGCCATGTCCATTTCTTTGAGAAAGTATTCCAGATTGGGAGCAGCAATTGCCTGCAACGAAAACCCATATTCGGTGTTGAGTTGCTTGAAGATGGTCGAGAGCATGGTGTGCATCTCAGCTGTCAGGCTCAGCACCTTGTCAAAGTTGACTCGCAAGCGGGCAAAGGTTTCACCATAGGCCTTTTTGACACCCAGCTTCAGGCCTTTTTGGGTCAGCGCCTCGGTGAGTTGGTGCATTTCCGACTTGAGCACCGTGGAGCCCAGAAGGCCAAAAACCTCCTTGAGCAACTTGAGGTGCACCGATCGCACCGCGTGGATTTTGGCGCCGCCCAGATCAAACTCCGCTTGCTCCTGCGAAATACGTAGGCGCATGTGCTTGATGACCGAGGCGTTTTTACCCTGCAAGCCCTGCAATTCAATCGTTTGCTCGGTCAAATCCCGCTTGCGGATGTTGATCACTCGGCCGGTCTCGGCGCGCAGATCGGAAATGCCCTGGTTCATGGCCATGCGCAGAATGCGCTGGCGCTCTAACAGCATGCCGTCGCCCAGTGCATCTTCCAACAAACCCAGACCGCTTTTTTGCAATAGCTCGTCATCCTGCGTAACCTTGGCCACCAGCCCCTTTTGCGCCGATACCGCAATCACTTGCCCGCTGCGCAGGCCCAGAATTTCGGCGGTGCTGGCCTTCTGGCGTTCGATTTGTGACTCAATCTGCTCCGGCGTGCTGAGTTCATCCCACAAGGTATCAATCTTGTTGAGCACCACCAATCGCGTCTCGGCCCCGGTGCTCTCTGCGATCAGGTGTTCGCGCCAGATCGCCAGGTCCGACTTGGTCACACCGGTATCCGCCCCCAGGATAAAGACCACGGCTTGCGCTTGCGGAATCAAACTCACGGTCAGTTCAGGCTCGGCTCCAATGGCGTTGAGTCCGGGCGTGTCCAGAATCACCAAGCCCTGTTTGAGCAGGGGATGGGCAATATTGATCAACGCATGGCGCCACTTGGGGACTTCTACCAAACCATCCGCATCCACGAGCGGGTTGTCTTCGGGAGCCTGGCTGTGCCAGAAGCCCAGGGCGCGGGCTTCGTCCTGCGTGACTTTGCGGGTTTGCGAAACCATCTCAAAGGCGGCTGCCAACTGCTGGGGATTGTGTACGTCGAGGTCAATACGGTTCCATTTTTCGGGAACCATCCGCCACTCCATCAGGGCCTGAGGCTGCAAGCGGGTTTCTATGGGCAATAGGCGCAAACAGGGAGGCACTTCGACGTCGTAACCCATCTCGGTAGGGCACATGGTGGTTCGCCCGGCGCTGGCCGGCATGATGCGACGACCATAGCC
>CANFNO010000453.1 GCA_947447845.1 Burkholderiales bacterium
ACCTGTCCATAGGCGCAACGGCTCACACGAACTACGCGAATGCCCTGCGCTTGTGCATCTAGCAGGGCTGCCTCCATGCTCATGTGAATCGTGCCATTGCCGGTTCCAGCAATGACAATGCCACGCAGGGGTGCTTCGTCGGGGGCTTGATTTAGCAGCGCCCGAACCACGGCACCTGTGGCGCCTGCATGGCTCAGCAGCAACTCCACGCGGGGCCAGGCATCGGGTTGCACCACGGCACTTCGCAGTTTTACCATTGAATTTAGCACTTCAGGCCAGTCCCAGAGCAGCCTTACCCTGCCCTCCTCAACGAATCCAACCGGGCCAGCCTCGCCGGAATCAAAGGCGTCAGTGCGGTAGGGGTGCACCTTCTGCACATGGTCTGCACTATGGATTTTTCCAGCACATACCACCAACACGCCCCGTGCCTGCCTGCATAGAGCCACAGCAGCGGCGTCTGCCATATTTCCGGGGCCGTCCGGTGTGAGCGAACTTGCCGGTCGCATGGCACATGTCAGAACCACGGGCTTATGCCGAAGCACTTCGGAAGGAACCATGCACGACAAAAAGTACGCCGTTTCCTCCAGCGTATCGGTGCCGTGGGTCACCACCACACCGGCCACGTCGGGCATGGCCAAATGGTGCGATACACGGGCTAGTAGGGCCCGCCAATCGGTATGCACCAGATCTTTGCTGTCGATCTGGCATACCTGCTCCGACACCGCCTCATGGCCTCCAAGCAAATTCTTCAAGCCGGGCACAGATGCCAGCAAGGCCTGCACGCCAACTTGTGCCGCGGTGTAACCCACGTTGTCGCCTGCACTGGCTGCGGTGCCCGCAATGGTTCCACCCATACCTAGAAATACAAGTTTTTCCGCCATTTCGTAGCTACCCTCTTGTCAAAAATTTAAAACTGATTAAAAATACAGTTACTGTATGAGAAAACAGTGTGTATAGACCCACAGTCCATTCCACCAAACGCAAAGGAGTCAGAATGCTTGAAAGCCCAAAACTTACTGCCAGACAGCAGCAGATTCTTGACCTCATCCAGAGCGCCATTGCACGTACGGGCGCCCCGCCGACTCGGGCAGAGATCGCCACCGAGCTTGGCTTCAAATCCGCCAATGCTGCCGAAGAGCACTTACAGGCACTGGCGCGCAAAGGCGTTATCGAGTTGATTAGCGGCACCTCACGCGGCATTCGTCTGAAAAGTGATGCATTACGCTCCATTAACGAATCCAGAAACAAGCAATTTTCCTTACCGCTGCAAGGCTTTGCCCAGTTGGCTTTGCCCCTCATCGGCCGGGTTGCTGCAGGTTCGCCCATTCTCGCTCAGGAGCATGTGGACCAGACCTACTATGTAGAAAACAGCTTGTTTCAGCGTCAGCCTGACTATCTGCTCAAAGTGCGCGGTATGTCTATGCGCGATGCAGGCATCATGGACGGCGATCTGCTCGCCGTACAAGCCACCAAGGAAGCCAAGAATGGTCAGATCGTGGTCGCTCGCTTGGGCGACGAGGTTACGGTCAAACGTTTTCGTCGCAACAAGCACCTGATCGAGTTGCATCCTGAAAACCCCGACTACCAAACCATCGTGGTGGAGCCAGGAGAGCCCTTTGAAATTGAAGGCCTGGCCGTTGGTTTGATCCGCAACACCATGCTCATGTAATCTTTACCGGCAGAACACCCATGAATATCGCTTTGGTTTTACAGCATAAGTTACTGGTTGGCTTTCAACGTCTACTGTCTAGTATTCCTGCCCCTACCGCTGCAACAAAAACACCGCAATGGCAGTCTAAACATGCACTGAGCGCGCAAACACTGATCGAGACAGTGCCCGTCAACTTCGAGCCTGCCGCCACGCTGGCTGTTAGCACAAGGGAAAATAAAGTGATGCCATTGCGTGTGCTGCGCGTGGTGGAAAAAGGGCAACCTCGTTCTTGCACCGGGCGACTGGTGATATCGGGTCGGATGGCCGATGTCTGCGCCGAGTTGGACCGGCTTGTCGCGCGTGAAGCGGCTTTGCACTAAGCGGATGTTGAAATTTCAGTAGGAGTGCACGGTGTAGAGCATCCTTGATTGGGCCATGCTGCGAAGTGAGCGCAGCATCAGGGCACAATTGGGGCTATGAATATAGTGATTCTTGACGATTACCAGGACGCGGTCCGCAAGCTAGCATGTGCCTCCAAACTGCAGCCTTACCAAGCAAAGGTTTACACCAACACGGTGAAAGGCTTGGGGCAACTCTCCATACGCCTCAAAGACGCCGACATTTTGGTCTTGATCCGCGAGCGAACCCACATCAACAGGCAGCTGATTGACAAGTTGCCAAAGCTGAAACTGATTTCTCAAACAGGCCGTATAGGCAGCCATTTAGACCTTCAGGCGTGCACTGAAAGGGGCATAGCAGTATCGGAAGGCACCAGTTCTCCCGTCGCACCAGCAGAGTTAACCTGGGCACTTTTGATGGCGGCCATGCGTAGATTGCCGCATTACATTGGCAACCTCAAACATGGCGCTTGGCAACAATCCGGTTTGAAGTCGAGCTCTATGCCGCCCAATTTTGGTATCGGAACCACACTGGCTGGCAAGACGCTAGGTATCTGGGGCTACGGTCGCATTGGCAAACTCGTCGCAAGCTACGGCAAGTGCTTTGGCATGCAGGTAGTGATTTGGGGCAGCGCCGCTTCGCGCGAGACCGCAGTGCAAGATGGCTATCTGGTCGCGAACAGCCGCGAAGAGTTCTTCTCACAGTCCGATGCGGTATCGCTGCATCTGCGCTTGCATGAATCAACTCAGCACCTGATTAAGGCTGCCGATCTTGCCTTGATGAAGCCCACGTCGATCCTGGTAAACACTTCACGGGCTGAGCTTATCGAGCCGGATGCTTTGATCAGTGCCTTGAATCGGGGCCGTCCCGGCATGGCGGCCGTTGACGTTTTCGAGACCGAACCGATTCTGCAAGGGCACGCTTTATTGCGCTTGGAAAACTGCATTTGCACACCGCATATTGGCTATGTCGAGCAAAGCAACTATGAAGAGTACTTCGGTACCGCCTTTGACAATGTCGTGAACTTCATCAAAGGTACACCAACCAATATTGTGAATCCTGGCGCCCTGCAAGTACGCCGCTGACGCAGGCCTAAGGTTTACCCGGCTTGCCCGGAGCGGGCCTGACAAACTCCGGCATGTCAAAGTCGATGAGATTGTTTGGCTTTTTTTCCGCGTTGGCCATGACTTCACTCACGTCCAGGTCAATGTCTAGATCAAGGTCAACACCAATGTCGAGATCAATGTCGGCCGCCTGCGAATCTGAATCAATCTCGGGCAATGGCGGGGAAATGTCACCTTCTTCCTCCGCATGACCGAATCCGCCGTTTACCTCGGTCGATGACGAATGTGCCGTTCTCGATGTGCTGAATGGCAAATAGGCTTCATCCGCTTGGTCCAGGCGTCTGAGAACGCCATACAAGAGCAGCAAATCCTTGAATGCCTCGAGATCAATGCCTTGCTCCGGATCATCTTCCGGAGTTCTTACCAAGCACTGCTCGATATAGTCAATCGTGTATTCAGAAGGCCAAAGCACCACAATCTGCTGGCATATATCTTCATAGGCCTCCAGGCCATTACCCTCGAAACGGAAGTTGGCATAGTCCAATACGCGTCCGGTGAACTGCAAGTTGAACTCT
>CANFNO010000454.1 GCA_947447845.1 Burkholderiales bacterium
CCTCGAAGGAATTGACCGGGAAGCTCTCGTAGCTCAAGCCGCCCGGGTGGGCGACGTGGTATTGGCAACCGCCGACCGAGGTCTTCATCCAGGTGTCCACGATGTCAAAAGTCAGTGGTGCATGCAGGCCGATGCTGGGGTGCAAACTGCTCGGCGGGTTCCAGGCCTTGTAGCGCACACCGGCCACAAACTCGCCGACGGTGCCGGTGCTCTGCATGGGCAGAGCTTGGCCGTTGCAGGTGACCACGTAGCGGCTCTCATTCAGGCCGCTGACGCGCACTTCAACACGCTCCAGGCTGGAGTCGACATAGCGCGCAGTGCCGCCGGGTGCGCCTTCTTCGCCCATCACGTGCCAGGGCTCCAGCGCGTTGCGCAGCGTCATCTCGATGCCCATGCTGTTCACGGAGCCCAGCAGCGGGAAGCGGAATTCGTAGTGCGGTGCAAACCAGCTGGCATCGAAGGCGTAGCCCGCCATATTCATCTCGGTCATCACATCATCAAAGTCCATCTTGATGAAGGTCGGCAGCATGAAGCGGTTGTGCAACTCGGTACCCCAGCGTGTGGCGGGGGCCTTGTAAGGTGTCTTCCAGAATCGCGCCACCAGCGCACGCAACAGCAGTTGCTGCGCGCTGCTCATGTGCGGGTGCGGTGGCATCTCGAAGGCGCGCAGTTCCAGCAGGCCCAGGCGGCCTGTGGACGAGTCGGGCGAGTACATCTTGTCGATGGAAAACTCGCTGCGGTGGGTGTTACCGGTGGCATCGATCAGGATGTTGCGCAAGGTGCGGTCCACCAGCCACGGCGGCATGCTCTGGCCATGGAGCTCGCGGTTCTTGTAGATCTGTTCGATGGCAATTTCCAGCTCATATAGCTGGTCGTTGCGCGCCTCGTCCACGCGCGGGGCCTGGCTGGTCGGGCCGACAAACATGCCGCTGAACAGATAGCTCAAAGACGGGTGGTTGTGCCAGAACAGCAGCAGGCTGGCCAGCAACTCCGGCTTGCGCAGGAACGGGCTGTCCGAGGGCGTTGCGCCGCCCATCACAAAGTGGTTGCCACCTCCGGTGCCGGTGTGGCGGCCGTCGGTCATGAACTTTTCAGCCGATAGACGCGACTCGAACGCCGCGTTGTAGAGGAACTCGGTGTTGCGCACCAGTTCTTTCCAGTTGTTTACCGGGTGAATGTTCACCTCGATCACGCCGGGGTCAGGTGTCACTTGCAGGAGTTTGAGGCGCGGGTCGCGTGGGGGTTGGTAGCCTTCCAGCACGATCTTGACCTTCAGCTCAGTCGCCGTGGCTTCGATGGCAGCCAGCAGGTCCAGGTAGTCTTCCAGCAGTTCCAGCGGCGGCATGAATACATACAGCACACCCGATTTGGTGCCGACTGCCTCGGCCTTGGGGCCATTGGCGCGGCGCGGGTCGCGCACTTCCACGCACAACGCAGTGCGGGTGATCCAATGGGCCGATTCCTGGCGCTTAGGCACACGCGCAAAGTCTTCCGGCTCGGGCTGCGCCGTGGCTTGTGCATTGGCTGACACCGTGCTGGCAGCAGCGCTGGCGCGGTTTTGTTGCAGGCGGCGAGCGGCTTCGCTTGCAGCGCCGGGGCCAGCAAGATAGGGCGCATCGACCGCGCGTCGCACGCCGTTGCTGGTCTTGCCATTGGTCGAAGAACTGGTGCCATCAGAGCCCGTGGATGCGTCGCCTGCAGCGGCGGCACCAGTGCTTGCAGCAGCATAGGGAGTGCCCGCAGTCATGCCTGGCGCGTAACGTGCCGCAAAGTTGGCATGTGTTGGCAATTGGCCGCGTGGTGCGGTGGGGTCCAACTCAACCAGATACGGGTAGTCCCCCTCGCTCACCCAGGGCAGCGAGTCCAGCGGCAGGCGCAGACCCATGGGCGAATCGCCGGGCATCAAGTACATCCGCTCGTCGCGGAAGAACCAGGGGCCGGTAGTCCATTCGGGTCCGGTCAGGCGCGGGCCCGTGGCAGGTTTGACGGGCAGCACATAACCCACCACGGAATCGAGCTTTTGCTCGAACACGCGGCGCAGGCGCGAGCGTTCCATCTCGTCGTCGAGCTTGGAGTTGAAGGGGTCCACATTGACTGGCAGACGGCGTTCGCGCCACAGGTAGTACCAGGTGTCCTCATAGGCTGCGGTGACGTACTTGTCAGTCAGGCCAAGCTTGGCCGACAGGGTGCGGATGAAGTTGCCTGCGTCTTCGCTGGTGTAGTGGGTCGGGTCACGCTCGTCGGTGAACAGTGCGGGGTTGCTCCAGACGGGTTGCTTGTCGGCACGCCAGTAAATGTTCAAGGCCCAGCGTGGCAGCTGTTCGCCCGGGTACCACTTGCCCTGGCCGAAATGCAGGAAACCACCCTGGCCATACTCGTCGCGCAGTTTGTGCACCAGAGCCGTGGCAAAGCCGCGTTTGGTCGGGCCCAGGGCATCGGTATTCCATTCGGCGGCTTCACGGTCATCGACCGCCACGAAAGTTGGCTCGCCGCCCATGGTCAGGCGCACGTCTCCGGCTGTCAGTTCGGCATCCACCTTGTCGCCCAGGGCCATGACATCGGCCCATTGCTCGGATGTGTAGGGCTTGGTAACGCGCGGGGATTCGTACAGGCGCGTCACTTCCATCAGGTGGGCAAACTCCACTTCGCTCTCGTCCACGCCGCCTTCGATGGGCGCTGCGCCCGAAGGTTGGGGGGTGCAGGCCAGGGGGATGTGGCCTTCGCCAGCGAGCAGACCGGACGTGGCATCCAGGCCGACCCAACCGGCGCCGGGCAGATAGACCTCGCACCAGGCGTGCAGATCGGTGAAGTCCACTTCGGTGCCGCTGGGGCCGTCCAGAGACTTCACATCGGGCTTCAGTTGGATCAGGTAACCGGACACAAAGCGTGCAGCCAATCCGCAGTTGCGCAACAGCTGCACCAGCAGCCAGGCCGAGTCACGGCAGGAGCCGGAAGCTTTGGTCAGTGTTTCTTCCGGCGTTTGCACACCGGGTTCCATGCGGATGGTGTAGTTCACATCCTTGTGCACCATCTGGTTCAGGTCGACCAGAAAGATGACGCTGCGGCGCTTGGTGTAGTCGACCTTTTTCAGGTACTCGGCCACCAGCGGGGTCATCGGGTCGGCCAATAAATAGGGCATCAGCTCCTGCTTGAGCTCGGCCTCATAGGTGAAGGGGAACTCTTCGGCCTCAGGTTCCAGGAAAAAGTCGAAGGGGTTGTAAACCGCCATCTCGACCACCAGACCCACGGTGACCTTGAATTCTTTGGTCTTCTCGGGGAACACCAGGCGCGCCTGGTAATTGGCAAAGGGGTCTTGCTGCCAGTTCATGAAGTGGAGTTCAGGCTCCACCTTCAAAGAGTAGGAAATGACTTTGCTGCGGCAGTGGGGTGCCGGGCGCAGGCGGATGACCTGGGGGCCCAGCGCGACCAGGCGATCGTAGCTGTAGTGGGTGACGTGATTGAGCGCTGCGTGGATGGACATGTACGGTCTTAATTGATGGTGCTTTTTGCCTTGAGTGGCGCTTGCAGTTCGCTTCGATGGTACCAATAGTTCATGGCACGGCCTACATGGCCGCTCTGTTTTGGAAGCAAGAGATGGGCCATGTCGCTGTTGGCGCTAGCATCCGGCATGCACTCCTCGCCGAATTCTGGCACCCACCTCCTTGTTTATCGACAAACCG
>CANFNO010000455.1 GCA_947447845.1 Burkholderiales bacterium
CCGCCAATCAGTTCAATCGCCAAGCCACGCGCAATGCTCCGGCCGGCCAGTTCTGAAAATGCCCGATGCTTGGTCAGCAACCGTGCCACTTCCAGCGCTTGCAATGGGCGTCCGGCCATGCGTGCGGCCTTGAAGCGCAGGCGCAGCGCAATGGTGCGGCGCGACGCGCCCTGGGGCATCAAATCCAGCCACTCCATGGACTTGGCGGCATCGCGGTCATCCAACGCCCACCGCGCGGCGCGTAGTTGCACGCCATCGCGCGTTTCCTGCGCATCGCGCGCATTGGCATGCTCCAGCGCCTGGAGGAAGTGTTTTTCGCGCAGTGTGCGGTCCTGCAAAGCGTGCGCGCTCTCCGCTGCCAGCAAATGCGACAAGGTGCGCAGCCGCTCGGCATAGGCCAGCTTTTCACCGCTCTTGGCCACAGCATCCTCGAGCGACACCACCAGTTCGGCCGCCTTACGTGCCCGAATGAAGCGTCCACCCATCAAATGCGACAGCGAGTCCAGCAATGCCGATTGAATGGCGCGTTCTCTTTGTTGCAGCCGCCAGCGCCGCGCCTGTTGCGGAATACCAAAAAATGCAGACAGTGTGCGCAGTGCAAAGTGCAGCGTGACAAAGACCAGCGCAATGGCCAGCAAAAACAGATTCAGCGAAATGTCCACCCGGTGCGGTGGCCAGAAAAGAGTCACGGTGCCGGGGTCATTGCCCGCGAACAGCGCCAGCGCGACAGCGATCGCGAAGAGTCCTACCAACCAGAGCGTGGCGCGCATGCTAGCGACCCGCCGCCGCTGTAGCCAAGGCAGCCAGGGTGTCGTCAATGCGCGGAATCTCCAGCGTCCGCATTTGCCCTTGCACCTGCAAAAGTAAAGCCTGCGCGGTTTGCGTTTTGCGCGAACCGGCATCAAAGTAATGGGTCATGGCCAACGCTGCGGTGCCCAAGTCGGCACGGGCTGAATCCACTTGGCGCGAGAGCAACCCTAAACGCGCATTGAGCAATCGCAGCTTGAGGTTTTCGCGCAGGAAAAAAGACTGCTCTGGCGTCAGCAATGCGGCATCCGGATCTTCAATGCGGCTGACCCGCACCAGGCTGCGCACTTCGTCCTGAATCAGCGCACCCACGCGGGCCCACCAGGTCAGCATGTTTTCATCCGTCTTGCGCTTGGCACTTTCGATATTTTTGGTGCCCGACGCATTGCCGGCCGCGCTTGTTGATCCGACAGGCACGGCATTGGCGATGGGCAATTCATCTGCCAGCGTCACCAATTCATCGAGCTTGACCAGCAGCGAAGGCGTATCTGCCAGCGCGGTCGCTTTGACGCGCGCCACATCGCGAGCGATGGCGCGTTGCAACTGGGTCAAACGCGGCTGCGCGGCACGCGCCACACGCACATCGGCGCTTTTCAGTGCCGCCAGCATGGGTTCGACACTGCCGGTAAGTTGTGACTGTTGTTGGGCCAGGCGTATTGCCGAATCAATGTCCACCACCAAGTTTTCATCACGCGAGCGGGAAAGGCTTTGCATCAATTCTTCAAGCTGGCTGCGCTGCAGTGACACCTCGGAAAGCTTGGCCTCCGTGACCGCCAGTTTGGCTGCTGTTTCCAAGGCCAATTCCTGCGCCTGCTTGGCCGTCATGCGGGCTTCACCCGCCTGCAAACCGGCATCCTCGCTCTGGCGCGCAAGCTGCTGCTGAATCCCGTTCAGTTTCTGCCAGAGCATGACGCACCCGCCCACACCCACCAACGCGACGACAGCTACCACCAACAACCATCTCTGCGGCGCATAGCCCTCGCCCGAGGTTTGGGCGGGCAAGATCGCGCCCGAGGCTGGGCCGGGCGTTGGGCTTGGTGCCTGGGTGTTTTCTGGAATCGGCTGTTCTGTGCTCATGCCAGCGATTCTATCGACGCTCGCAAATCGGAAATGGCCGGGCGCGCCACACACACTTGGGCAAAACCAGCCGCGCGCGCAGCGTCGGCAATGCGGGGATGTGTGGCAACAGCGCGTGCCTGGCGCCAGGACTGGCCTGCGGCCATAGCGCACAGATTGGTAACGGCTTCAGAACTGCTAAACATCCAGACCGAGCCATCCACTGCCGCCACTTGCACCAGGGCCAGCATATTGGCACTTAACACCGGGGCGCGGCGTTCATAGGTCACTAGGAATTCGACCGCCGCCCCTTTTTCCTTGAGCCGTGCGGCAAACCAGTCGCGTCCTACGCCGCGCGACGGCTCGGGCGCCTCAGCCGCATCACTTTCGGTGTTGCCGCGCACGATCAGCACACGCCAGCCTGCCTGCACCTGGTTTTTCACCACCGCCCAAAGAGCTTCTGAATCAAACTGGGCTGCAGCCTCCTCGGGTGCGGCAATGCGGTCGCGCGCCACGCCCGCCTTCAACAGCGCCGCCACGCTGCCGGGACCTGTAACAAAAAATAGGGGGTCAAGCGCACTGACTGCCGTATCCGCAGGCCGCAATGCGAAGAACTGCTCCACCGCATTGGCACTGACAAACATCAGCGCGTCAAAGCTGCTGATGCGTTGCCAAGCGGCCTGAACTTGCAGGGGGTCCGGCGGACCCGCAATTTCGATCAAAGGCAACGCCAGTGCGTCGAGACCGGCTTCACGCAGCGCGTTCACCCATTTGCCGGCCTGGGGCCCGGGTCGGGTGACGATGACACGCATCAGGACTTGGCTTGTGCAGCCTGTACCGCGGTTTGCAATTGCCGGGCTACGCTCTCGCCCAAGCGCACAGCGCTGGCGGTGTCGGTCACGCTGGCGTGGTCTGCGGCCAGAGCCATGGACTGCACTCCCTCCGGGTCGCCCCAGGCCGCGCGCATGCTCAGCACGTCACCGCTGAATGTGGCATGCGCCGCCAAAGGCATGGAGCAACTGCCGCCCATCACCCGGCTCACTGCACGCTCGGCGCTGACCACCAGCCACGTCTTGGTATCCATCAGGTGCGACAGCGCTTTGACGACATCGTCGCGCCCTGCGCGCACCTCAATGCCCAGCGCGCCTTGTCCTGCGGCAGGCAGCATCTCGGTAGTTTCAAACACGGTGCGAATGCGCTCGCTCAGACCCAGGCGCATAAGACCTGCAGCGGCCAACACAATGCCGTCGTACAGGCCTTCGTCGAGCTTGCGCAGGCGGGTATCGAGGTTGCCGCGCAGCGGCTCGATCTTCAGGTCCGGGCGCAAGGCACGCAGCAAGGCCATGCGGCGCAGGCTGGAGGTACCCACCGTTGCACCTTGCGGCAGATTCTGCAGCGTGGCGTATTTGGGCGAAACCCAGGCATCGCGCGGGTCTTCGCGCTCCATGACGCAAGCCAGCTCGAAGCCTGGCGGAAGTTCCATCGGCACGTCCTTTAGCGAGTGCACGGCGAGGTCGGCCTTGCCCTCTTCCAGCGCCGTCTCCAACTCCTTGACGAACAGACCCTTGCCGCCCACTTTGCTCAGCGATCGGTCCAGAATCTGGTCGCCCAAGGTGGTCATGCCCAAAAGGGTGACTTGGTGGCCTTGCTGCTCCAGCAGGGCTTTGACGTGGTTTGCTTGCCACAGAGCCAGGCGGCTCTCACGGGTGGCGATGGTGAAATGTTGCACTGCGGTAACCTATATGTAACGTGGAGTTCTTCTTGAATGCTAGCATGGACTCCCATGAAGAATACTAACCTTGCA
>CANFNO010000456.1 GCA_947447845.1 Burkholderiales bacterium
CGAGAGCTGCCACGTGGGAACCAATTCCAGTATTGCAGCAACTCCGGTGGGCAACGCCGCTGTGTTCAGCAACTCGGCGTTTAGTCACACGGGCTCGTCCAGTGTGTGCGCGACCTGCCACGGAAGCAGCGTGACCACGTCCACCTTCCAGGGTGGTCAGATACCCAAGACCCTGGTTGGTCTGACACCGGCACACGTGCCAAACCCCGCTTCCTTGGGATGCGAGGCATGCCACCAAACCGTACCGACTGTTCTGGTGCGTCTGGGCACGGCGACGACCACCTTTGCCAATGGCAAATTCAGCCACTCCGGTATTACCAGCAACTGTGCGCAGTGCCATGGGGCCGCTCTTCCGGTAGCCAAGTTCTATGGCATCACGCAAATTGTGGCATTGACCAACTACGCCACCACCTCCGGCACGGGCAATACCTCGCACATCCCAGCGGCCAACAATGACACCTGTGAGGCCTGCCACCTGGGCAACACGCCATCAGGCCTGTTCGCAGCCAATGCCACGGTTGCGGCAGTCGCCTGGAACGGGGCATCGGGCTTCTACACGCCAGCACCAACCACCACCCAGATCCACTCCGGTCTGGGAAGCGCAGGCTGTGTGACCTGCCATGAATCAGGAAAGACCTGGAGCGGCATGGCCAAGTACCCACGCACGCCGTCGGTGCTGACAGCCAATGCCACCTATACCGGCTTCCATGGTCGACCGGTTTCTGGCGGTGCGGTCAACTCGATTGCAGATGCCAATCACCCGACCACGGGCGATTGCTCTAGTTGCCACGGCAGCACCACCAGCTTCAGCGTGTCCGCCATGCCGACCAACCACATCCCGATTGGTGCGACTGCGGCGTGCACGGCTTGCCATACCAACATCACGGCGACCAATAAAGACTTCTCTGTGAGGCCGACCAATGCCAATATTCACGCATTTGGCCCGGCCACCACGGTGAGCAATTGTGGTCAGTGCCACACCACGGCAAACGCCTTGAAGTACAGCATCCCAGCGATTCCGTATACCGTGGTCGGTGCCGCGTCAAACCACGTGCCCTATGGTTCGACCAATTGCACGGTGTGCCACACCGCTGCGGCCACCACGAACTACACCAGTTTCGCCAATGGCCTGTTCAGCCACAGTGGCATCACCTCGGGTTGCGCCACTTGCCATGCCAGTACGGTGACGGGCTTCCAGGGCATTACGACGAATCAACTGGTCGTGGCTGCCAACAACAGCGGGCAGGGTGCTCTTAACCACATTCCGTTCACCGCGGCTTGCGAGGTCTGCCACTCGGTAACGGGTTCTGTCGCGGCTTCGATCATGGCTATTCCTGTGACGAAACCTGCGTACACCGCGACGGGATTCCGCACGCCTCTGCCTACGGGAGTGATGATTCATACCGGCATTACCAACAATTGCCAGGTGTGCCATGAAAAGAACTATGTCTGGGTGGGTGTGAGTAGTTATCCAATCTCCCCGACTACCGTGACAGCCAACGGCTCCTACCGTGGCTTCCAGACGCGCCCGTACACAACCGCGACAGCCTATAGCGTTGCCGATGCAGGGCACGAGGCCACGGGCATGGGTGTTGGCACGGATTGCGCGGCATGCCACTCCGGCACAACTGCCTTTACCGGACAGGGCAAGCCGGCTGGCCATATGCCGACCACAACCACAAGTTGTGCCGCCTGCCATGCGGGAGGCGACTACTCCGTAGTGGGCTTGGGCATACCGGGAAATCTGACTACGATGCACACCAACTTCCAGATCACCGCCACGCCAATCGTTGCTGCGACAACGGCAAATATGGCTAGCAAGAAGTGCGGCACCTGCCATGCCACTTCGGCATCGTTTGCGGGTTGCGCCACCTCGACCGCATGCTCGTCACCGCCACCGACAAACTGGCAGGCATCGAACACGAATAAGAATCCCGTTCACGTGCCCATCGGAACCACGGCCGCCCTGACGGTGGACTGCAGCGGTTGCCACGCCTCGGTGACATCGTTTGCGGGTGTCAACATGAAGAACGCCACCATGCACACCAGTGTCAATGGCACGGCCAAGGTGCTTTGCATGAGCTGCCACGAGCGGGGCTTGGCGTTCTACGGCGTGACGAATTTGAAGGTGCGCCCAAGCGGACACCACACCGGCCAGGACTGCGCTGGCAGCGGTTGCCACACCTACAACGGCGGCTTCAGAGCGCTGGTCAAGCCGGTCATGCGCGACGCACTGGTGAGCCCAAGCATGAGCCGCATCAAACCTACGACCCAGACCGGCAAGCCGACACGTGGCAGCCTGGGTAACAGCTTTGACCACAAGGGCGTGGCTGCAGGCAAGTGCAAGGACTGCCATGACGGCAAGAGTGCTTCGGGCATGCCGGCGCGTCACCTGATGGTTGCTACGTCCTGCGACACCTGCCACCGTCCCACCACCTGGCTACCGGCGCAGTTCAATCACAACGGCATCACGCCCAACACGTGTCTGGCATGCCACAACGGATTGCGTGCTTCGAACAAGCCGTCAGGTCACTTCATGACCTCGCGCTCTTGCGACAGTTGCCACAAGAACATGACTTGGACGCCGGTAAATTACCAGCATTTGTCGCCTTTGTACCAAGCCAGCCCTGATAAGCTGACGTGCGTAAGCTGTCACGACACGAATGGTGAAATAATTCGACGCCAGGCACGTGCACTGACCCGCACCAAGCCGATACCGGTGGGACATTGAATTGAATACATACAAACGCTTTGCCTTCTTAGTAGGACTGGCGCTGGCACTGCTGGCGCAAGTGGCTGCTGCCCAAACCATAGAAAGTCTGGACTGGGTGGAGGGCGGCGGGGCAACTGTGGCCCGCATCACGTTTGCGGCGAATGTGCGCTTTCTGCGCCAGGCACCAGCGGCCACTACTGCAACCGATCTGGCGCAACTTAGCTTTCAGATCGTGTCGGCAGAAGAGGCCGTGCTGGGCCAGACCATTGAAGAAGGCAAACGCCTGGGCGCCAGCGCCGGCAGACCGCGTGTCGACCTGAACTACAGCCCGGTGCCCAAGGCGCAAACAAAATTGCTGACACTGCGCTTGAGCGAAAAAATGCTGATGCAAGCGCGCCAGGGCCCCGGTGCACGGTCGATCGATCTGGTGTTCAAGAGCCGTGCCGAAGGTGAGTTGTCGGCTTCCGATGCGTTGCCCGAGCCCGCCGAAAGCGTGCAGGACCGCCGCTACGTCGTGCTGCTGCAGTCTTCTAGTGCAGAACAGGCGGCACAGATGCCGCGCATTCCTTCCGCATTTCAGAACTACGACGTCTACACCCAGAACAGCATGCGTGCTGGCGTTAAGAGCACGGACTTGGTGATGGGATTCTTCAAAAGCGAAAAAGACGCCGAGGCTGTGCGCAAGCGTGCTCTCGCCAATTTCCCGGACGCCATTGTGGTGTCAGTGGCTAGTTCGGCACAACAAGCTGTGCAGGCCGATTCAGCAACGCCAGCGGCGCCAGCTGATGCCCAAGCCCCTGTAGCGGCAGCACCTGTGGCGTCTGGCCCGCAGCCAAAAGTTGAAACCGATGTGGCAGATTTGGACGGCCAAGGAGCCGCCCTGCTAGCGAAGGCACAAACGGCTTTTAATGAACGCCGCTATCAGGATGCGATTGACGCCACCAACCAG
>CANFNO010000457.1 GCA_947447845.1 Burkholderiales bacterium
GAGCGCGAGTTGAACAAGGTACGTCAGTACGGTCAGGCCAGTGACAACGAAGAGTTGGAACTTGGCGTGCGCTGCATGGCTGCAGGAATTTATGACGACCAGAACAAGTTGGTCGCCGGACTTTCGATTTCGGCCCCGTCTGGACGACTGGAAGATGAATGGCTTCCCAAGCTAAAAGAAACGGCAAAGAACATTTCTGAGGCACTTGGACACAAGCCAACCAGCCCACGCTAAATGCGGGCCGCGTCTTTAACAATCATTTGTTTATAAAGAAGCGCTTGTGTGGCGCAAACTGGCCAGGGGAGCGCCCTCGCGGCTTAAAAGTGGACTGCTTTCCACCCAACGGCGTACACGCTCAGCATCTGCAATACGACTGAGCTTGCCGGTCGAGTCCAAAAACACCATGATGAGCTTGCGCCCCGCAATCTTGGCCTGCATCACAAGGCACTGGCCGGCTTCAGTGATGTAGCCAGTTTTCTGAATGCCAATGTCCCAGGCTGGATTCTTCACCAACCGGTTTGTGTTGTTGAATTGAAGAGTGCGGCGTCCGACTGCCACTTGATATCCCGTGGAAGTGGAAAGCTCGCGCAACGTGGAGTCACCGTAGGCAAAGTTAACCAGTGTGGCCAAATCACGAGCACTAGACTGGTTTTTGCTGGACAACCCCGTAGGCTCAGCATAGTTGGTGTCGTTCATGCCCAAGGTCTTGGCACGTGCATTCATCAGTTCAACGAAATGCTGCAAGCCACCCGGATACGTGCGGCCTAACGCATGGGCTGCACGATTTTCACTGGACATCAAAGCCAGGTGAAGCAGTTCGCCACGGCTCAACTCGGTTCCGACGGCCAAACGCGAGGAGCTTCCTTTTTCAGTATCCACATCTGCCTGCGTGATGGCAATGTTCTCATCCATAGGTAGATTGCCTTCGCTCACCAACAAGCCAGTCATAAGCTTGGTGATGGATGCAATGGGCAACACGGCTTGTTCATTTTTGCTGAAAAGCACTTCCTTAGTGTCTTGATCCATTACCAGTGCAACGCTGGACTTCAGGGCCAGCGCATCGTGCTCGCCATGCAAGCCAGCAAGGTGGCCAAACGACGGCCGAAGGGGAATAATTTCTGCAGTCTTGCGAGCCACATGATGCAACACGTGCTTTTTGACAGGGGTCTTTTCTTTCTTTTGCAATGCATTGGCACACAAAGGCGTTAGCGCCATGAATCCAACCAGAGCACAAAGCCCCATTCGCATTTTATTTTGATACACAGTGGTTTCCATTCATTCGGCTAGGCAATTGAAGGCAATGACCCGGCGGGACGCATGCAGATAAACCAGAGTGTAATAAGAAAAGTTATGCAAGATCAAGCACTTGCATAACTCTCTTAAAGAAAAGTCCGTTCTTTACCTGGCTCAACCCTGCGCTGCCACGCGGTCGGCTTTACTTTGCAGCTTATTCAACGCGCTCAAGTAGGCTTTGGCTGACGCCACCACGATATCGGGGTCAGCGCCAACACCATTGACCACCCGTCCGCTATTTTGCAAGCGTACCGTCACTTCACCTTGGCTCTCGGTCGAGCCGCTAATGGCGTTCACAGAATACAGCACCATTTCAGCCTCACTCTTGACGTGGGCCTCAATAGCTTTGAGGGAAGCATCCACTGGCCCGTTGCCCTCTGATTCACCCTTCACTTCTTTGCCATCCACAGTAAACACGATACTGGCATGCGGGCGTTCCCCTGTTTCACTGTGCTGCGACAAGGATACAAAGACAAACTGCTCTTTGTGTTGCGCAACGCTTTCTTCACTAACCAGGGCCAAGATGTCTTCGTCAAAAATCTCGCTCTTGCGGTCGGCCAGTTCCTTGAAGCGGGTAAATGCCGCATTGATTTCGGCTTCGCTCTCCATCTGTACACCGAGTTCCTGAAGGCGCTGCTTGAAGGCATTGCGTCCGCTGAGCTTGCCCAGGACGATCTTGTTCGCACTCCAGCCCACGTCTTCCGCGCGCATGATTTCGTAGGTGTCCCGTGCTTTGAGCACGCCATCCTGGTGAATACCGGAAGCATGGGCAAACGCATTGGCACCTACCACTGCCTTGTTGGGCTGAACCACAAAGCCGGTGGTTTGGCTGACCATGCGGCTAGCGGCCAAAATGTGGCGGGTGTCGATGCCCATTTCCAGACCAAAATAGTCTCGTCGAGTCTTCACCGCCATCACAACCTCTTCAAGGCTGCAATTGCCAGCCCGCTCACCCAGGCCGTTGATGGTGCATTCCACTTGGCGCGCGCCGCCGATCTTTACCCCGGCCAACGAGTTGGCGACTGCCATGCCCAGGTCGTTATGGCAATGCACCGACCAGATTGCTTTGTCGGAGTTGGGGACCCGCTCACGCAAGTCTTTGATGAAGTTGCCATACAGCTCGGGTATGGCGTAGCCCACCGTGTCAGGCACATTGATGGTGGTAGCACCCTCCTTGATCACAGCCTCGATCACGCGACACAAAAAGTCGGGGTCGCTACGGTAGCCGTCCTCGGGGCTGAATTCAATGTCTTCCACCAGATTACGGGCAAATCGCACCGCCTGCTTGGCTTGCTCAAAAACCTGGTCGGGTGTCATGCGCAGCTTCTTTTCCATGTGCAGCGCTGACGTGGCAATAAAGGTGTGGATGCGGGCACGGTTGGCACCCTTCAAAGCTTCTGCCGCGCGCGATATGTCCCGGTCGTTGGCTCTGGAGAGCGAGCAAATGGTGGAGTCTTTGATTGTGTTCGCGATCAGTTGCACGGCTTCGAAGTCACCGTTGGAACTCGCGGCAAAGCCGGCTTCGATCACGTCCACCTTCAGACGCTCAAGCTGGCGCGCGATGCGCAATTTTTCATCGCGCGTCATCGAGGCACCGGGCGACTGCTCGCCATCACGCAATGTGGTGTCAAAAATAATGAGTTTGTCGGTCATTTTGATATCTCCTGAATCAATGCAAGCCTCGCTCGTCCGGCTCATCGGTGGATGTGCTGATGACACTGGTTTGCACGCCCCGCGACTTGCGCACGCCGTACACAACATAGCCGCTCAGGCCGTACATCACAAACAATCCAAAGATTACCTTGGGTGGATCCAAATTCACCAGGGCAATAGCCAAGGCAATCAGCACCATCACGACAAAGGGCACACTGCGCTTCATGCTCACATCTTTAAAGCTGTAAAAGGGCACGTTGGTGACCATGGTCAGGCCGGCGTAAAGACACACCACGAAGGTCGGCCAAGACAACTCGGCCCCCTTGAAGCCCAGATCAGTGGCAAGCCAGATAAAGCCAGCCACCAGCGCTGCGGCAGCGGGCGAAGGCAAACCTTGAAAGTAGCGCTTGTCCACAACACCCGTGTTCACATTGAAACGAGCCAGACGCAGGGCCGCACAAGAGCAATAGACGAAGGCTGCAAACCAGCCCCAGCGCCCCAGGCCGCGCAACGACCATACATACGAAATTAGCGCGGGCGCTGCCCCGAAGGACACCATGTCAGAGAGCGAATCCATCTGCTCACCAAACGCACTTTGCGTGTTGGTCATGCGGGCCACACGTCCATCCAAGCTGTCCAGAACCATGGCACAGAACACGCCTACCGCAGCCAGGTCAAAGCGACCATCCACCGCCATGACGATGGCATAAAAGCC
>CANFNO010000458.1 GCA_947447845.1 Burkholderiales bacterium
ACGCCAATCGACGTCGACACGCTACGAAACCTCGGTCCTTTACGAGCCATGGCGGGGATCTGGCAAGGTCAGCGCGGATTGGACGTGAAGCCCAAGTCCGATGGACCCAGGAAGCAGGCCTTCATTGAGCGCATTGAGTTGCAGCCTATTGATCCGCAAACCAACGGGCCGCAACTCCTGTACGGCTTGCGCTACCACACCCACATAACCAAGCCCGATCAGATCAAGACTTACCACGAGCAAGTCGGCTATTGGCTGTGGGAGCCTGCGACTGGTACCGTGATTCACACACTCACCATTCCGCGCGGAATGGTGGTTATGGCCAAAGGCCATGCCCAGGCGGATGACAAATCATTTGAAGTTGTAGCTACTCAGGTTGATGAAAACTTCGGAATATGTTCCACCCCATTTTTGAACCATGCATTCAAGACCATCGAATTTCGCATCAAAGTCGACATTCACGACGACGGAACTTGGGGCTACGAAGAAGATACTGTGTTGCTGATCAAAGACAAGGTTGAGCCTTTTCACCATACTGACCGAAATCTGCTAGTCCAACTGGCACCACCCACACCCAATCCTTTAGCCCGCGGTTAATTTCTTTGTCCCAACCAACGGCCGTTTGGCCATTTTTTCAACTCTAGTTAAAAGTCTATGAAAAATCTTAAACCTCTGCGTAGTGCAATTGCTTCCCTGCTTTTTGGCGGTTTGCTGATGGGGCAGGTCTTTGCCGCCAATTCCGTACAAGGCAAAGTGTTGGAAGTCAAAAACACCGATAGCTACACCTTTTTGCTGCTCAAAGTTGACTCTAAAGACACCTGGGTTGCAGTCGAACTGTCCAAGGTAAAGGTCGGTTCTACGGTTACGGTTGAAAATCCAATGGAGATGAAAAACTTCGAGAGCAAGGCGCTTAAGAAGACATTTCCTAGTATTTTGTTTGGCAACCTGGCGGGCGACGGCAGTGCCGTGGACAAGCCGCATGGTGCGCCAACTGCCGACGCAGCTCCGATGGATGTGAAAGTTTCGAAAGCCACTGGCCCGAGCGGGCAAACCGTTGCTGACGTGGTGAATAAGGCAACTGCCTTAAACAACAAGTCCGTGGAAGTGCATGCCAAGGTGGTTAAGGTTAACTTTGGAATTATGGGGAAAAATTGGATTCACCTGCGCGATGGCACGGGCAAGGCCGACGACGGTTCTAACGATATTTTGGTGACCACCGACGCTGAACCAACGGTCGGTAGCACAGTGACTGCAATTGGAACTGTTCGGACCAACAAGGATTTTGGCGCCGGCTATTCCTACAAAGTCATGTTGGAAGATGTGAAATTCAAGCCTTAAGCTACTTAGGCGTTGGCACGATGCTGCTGGGTGGCGGCAGCGTGCATATTGACTAGTTCCCGGAATGCGGCGAGGTCAAACGGGTCCGATTCTGTAGCGTCGGGGTCACGCAGGATGCAAGCCTCGATTACATCCAGTACGTTGGGCGAATCCCACTGTCCGTTGATGTGTTCCAGCAGTGCTGGATAGGCGTCCAATTTGCGTCCCTCATCCCGGAATAGTGCGAACTCGGGAACGGTGGCATTAAACAACTCTTCGAATTCAGCGCGGAACTGCCGGAAATCAGTCTTGCGACTGAAGTTGTTGGCAATCACCAGTAGGTCCAGGTAAAGCATAGGACTTTCCACTGGATTGGCATGTATGCCTTTTTCTAGAATCTCCAATGCCTCATCCACTTTTCCAAGCTTGGCCAAAAAATCAGCCTGTTGGCGAATATCCACCAAAGTGTCCGCATTGAAGTTGTGATGCTTTGATTTGTTGGTCGGCATTGCCACTGACTTGTCCCCCATCATTTCACCGAATGACGCGTCGTCAAGGTCCAACAAATTGACGTCGATGTCACCAGCTTGGGAGTAGGGCGCCTCGCCATCTAATGCTTGCTGCGATGGATTGTTCGCCGCGTCCGCACTTTGTGGTTTGACTGGTTTAGTCGACGCATCCTGTGCGCCAAGTCTAGGCTGCCTGCTCACGAAATAGACCAGAGCAGCAACGCACAAAAGAAGCAAGGCGACCAGCAAATAGACAATGGTTAGCGAGACTTGGTTGGACTCAGCCTTTTCCAGGCGTTCGCGCATAGCGGCGAGACTAGCCTCGTTTTTCACAGCTTGGTCTAACAAAATGCGCAAGTCCGCTTGGAGTTGTTGCATCTTTTGATTGTCCCGTGCCACCTCTTCCAGCGTGTTTTTGGCGGTGTTGGTGGTTTCTAGCGACTTTATTCGCTCACTCAACGTGTCGACCGGGTCTAGCCGCAAACGCGATTTTCCGGTACCTGTGGGCTTGGCCGCACTTGCTTGTGGAACTGCGGGCTTTGCAGGTTGGGACGATTTTTCTTCAGTTTTCTTGCCTGTTGTCGGCACTTTGGGTTCTGGCTTCGCGGTGGCCTGGGCGGTAGGCTTGGGAGCCACGGCAACAGTCGCCTTAGCGCTCGGGCTTGGCACCGCAGGGGAAGTCGTCAATGCGGCGCCAGACGATGCGGGTAGGCTATTGGTTGAATCGGCCGGCACCACGGTGGGCACCGCAGGCAACGTTGCCTGACGGCTTTGCCCGGTCGCATTTTCGGGGGGGAAGTCTGCGAGCAGAACAAATTTGCGGGATATCTTTTGCGAGCAACCGGCACGCAAGTAGACCGTGACCACCGGTTCATCAATCAAGGCCGACGACAAAATCCTCAAATTGAAAGTGTCCGTCTGGCCTGCGGGCTCCACTTGCACCTGAATGCGGTTGTTGTCTTGACGGCTATCGCCGTGGAAAACATCAGCTTCTGCACACAGTGAGCTGTCAGTTTGTCCAGGGTCGATCTGCACCGGAACCACCAACTCCAAAGACTGCCCAATCCAAGCTGCACCGCGTGCCCGCCCAAGATTGAGCGCTGCGCACCCAAGCGCGGTGCTGGCCAAAACCAAACCAACAGTAACCGCTTTGAATCTCATACCCGCCCCATACATATATTTACATTCTCGCATGCACATGGCGATATTGAGGCGGCATTCAGGGAGCCAGGTACGACGATTTGCTTTGTATGCAACACCATCGACCGGTATCGTGACCCTGCGCAAACGTTGCTATGCAGCTTCATTGCCTTCAGCGGAGAGCCGGAATACGGCAGGGTCATGCAGAGTGCCGTGGCCCAAACGCTTTTGAAGCAAGCGATAGGTGTCCAGGTCAAAGGCAAGAGGTTGGCTATTTTTGCCGAGTTCATCCAGTTCTGCCGGGTCAGTTACCGTAGCAATATGGCACCACTGTTCAAACACATGGATATCGGTACGTCCGCTGTGTTCTTGGTATTCGCGAATGGCCACTCGGCCAGGGTGAGGCCATGATTGCAAGCGTTGTTGAGCCAGGGCCATTTGCAGGCGTAAATGGTGGCGCGCAAGGGATTCGCGGCCAATGCAGGCGCCTTTGCAGCGGCCCAATTGGCAGGCAAAGCATGCGCCTTTGCCGGACTCCAGACCCAGCAACTGAGGACACAGTGCGTGCTTGTCGGCCAACAGACGCAGAGCATCGGTAGCTTGCCGTTTGGAGCGGTAGCTGCCATACAACTGCCCCCATTGTTCGGGAACAATGTCGTCGAATTTGACCAACTTCAGCAGTGGATTGGCACCAG
>CANFNO010000459.1 GCA_947447845.1 Burkholderiales bacterium
AGCGGGCCAGCCACATAGCGGAGCACTTCAGGCAATGCGGACAGCAGCACTGCACCCAGGATAACGCCGGGCAAGTGACCGACACCTCCCAACACGACCATTGCCACAATCATCACCGACTCCATCAGGGTGAAGGACTCGGGCGAGATGAAGCCCTGGAAGGCACCAAACATCACGCCGGATACGCCACCGAAAGTAGCGCCCATGCCGAAGGCCAGCAACTTCATATTGCGGGTGTTGATACCCATAGCCTTGGCGGCAATTTCGTCTTCACGAATGGCCATCCAGGCGCGGCCCACGCGGGAAACTTCCAGACGGTGGCAGATCACAATACTGACCAGCACCAAAGCGAGGAACAGGTAGTAGTAAAGCGACACCGACGCCAACTCGATACCGCCAAAGACAACCTTCTTGCCCAAATCCAAACCGAAGAAATGCAGCGAATCGATTTGGTTAATACCTTTTGGGCCGTTGGTAATGTTGATTGGGGCGTCCAGGTTGTTCAGGAACACGCGAATAATTTCACCAAAGCCCAGTGTCACGATGGCCAGATAGTCGCCCCGCAGGCGCAATGTGGGCGCGCCCAAAAGCACGCCAAACAGCCCAGCCAGACCGGCACCTGCCGGAATGATGACCCACAGCGGCGCATGCAGTCCGTCCGGGAACATGGCGGCAATTGCGGGGAAAGACTCCGTCAGTTGCGGCGAAGACATGAGGCCATACATGTAGGCACCGATAGCAAAGAAGGCTACATAGCCCAGGTCCAACAGACCGGCATAACCCACCACGATGTTCAAGCCCAGCGAAAGCAGCACATAAAGCAAAGCCACGTCGGCGATACGGACCCAGGCATTACCAAAGGATTGCAGTAGTAGCGGCAGCACCAGCAAGGCAATGCCGGTGGCGATAAAGGCGATGATTTTCTTTTGTTGTGTCATGGGGAGTTCCTCAGGCGCGGTCAGCAACACGTTCACCCAGCAGACCCGAGGGACGTAGGGTCAGCACGACGATGAGCACGATGAAGGCAAAAATATCGGAGTAATTACTGCCCAGGACACCGCCGGTCAGGTCGCCGATGTAACCGGCGCCGATCGACTCGATCAAACCAAGCAAAATCGCGCCAACGACCGCACCGGCCAAATTACCAATGCCGCCGAACACGGCTGCTGTAAAGGCCTTCAGGCCGGGCAAGAATCCCATGGCGTGTTGGGCCGTGCCGTAATTGGAGGCGTACATCACGCCGGCAATCGCCGCCAGAATCGCACCAATGATGAAGGTGGCAGAAATCACCATATCGGGCTTTACACCCATCAAACCGGCCACACGTGGGTTTTCAGCGGTGGCCCGCATGGCACGCCCAAGCTTGGTGTAGTTCACGATCCACATCAGCAGCGCCAAGGAAACAGCAGTCACGCCCAGAATCATCACCTGGGTCGGTGTGATCACCGCACCACCGATTTCGAATGGCGTGTTGGGCAAGAGCGTGGGGTAGGACTTGTAATTGGGCTTCCAGATGATCATGGCCAGGGTTTGCAGCAGGATGGACATGCCGATGGCTGTGATCAACGGAGCTAGCTTGGGACTGTTTCGCAATGGCCGGTAGGCAACTTTCTCAATCACGAAATTCAGTGATGCTGAGACCACGCACGCAATCACCAGGGAAATAAAGAGTATCAGTGCACCGGGCGTACCAGGCATGGCGGACTGCATCCAACCAATGATGGTCCAACTGGTCAGCGCTCCCACCATCATCACTTCGCCGTGGGCGAAATTGATCAGGTTAATGATGCCGTACACCATGGTGTAGCCGAGCGCGATGAGCGCATACATGCTACCCAACACCAGACCATTGATGATCTGCTGCAACAAAATATCCATATAACGTATCTCCGATTTGTGGCCGGCGCCTGAAGCAACAAGCTGTGTTTGCAATTTGTTGACAAGCGGCTCGGCCTTGTGGGCTCTACCTGTTCTTAAGCAAGAAACTCGCCACAACGGGTTACGTGGCGCTTGAGTGGGACGGATTGTAACGAAAGGGGGGACAGGTTATGAGGTGCGACGGCGGGGGTTTACCCTCGCGTTGCCGCGAATCATGGAACATTAGTCGTCCTTATGTTTCTTTTGGTTGAGCGCATGCAAAGTTCGCATTTTTTCGGCAATTCGAATTTCCAATCCGCGCTCTACCGGTTGATAAAAGCGCTGCTCCTGTAAGCCATCAGGCATGTACTGCTCACCGGCTGCAAAGCCATCCTGTTCATCATGCGCGTAGCGGTAGCCCTTGCCGTAATCCAACTCCTTCATCAGTTTGGTAGGCGCATTGCGCAGGTGCATGGGCACCGGTCTTGTGCTGTCCTTCTTGATCAAGGCCTTGGCCGCGTTGTAAGCCATATAGACGGCATTTGATTTAGGTGCGATCGCCAGATAAATCACGCATTCGGCCAGGGCCAGTTCGCCCTCGGGCGTGCCCAGACGCTCATACACATCGGCAGCGTCAAGTGCCAGGCGCAGGGCGCGCGGATCGGCCAGGCCAATATCCTCGCTCGCCATGCGAATCAGGCGTCTGGCCATGTAGCGCGGATCTGCACCACCGTCGAGCATGCGCACAAACCAGTACAGCGACGCGTCCGGATCAGAGCCGCGCACGCTTTTGTGCAAGGCGGAGATCGTGTCGTAGAACTGCTCGCCACCCTTGTCGTAGCGGCGCATGCGTTCGCCCAGTACCTTGAGCAGCCAGGCGTCAGTGATCGTCTCGGTCTTCTCCTGCATGGCCGCAATCGCCAGAGTTTCCAGGGTGTTGAGCAGTCGCCGTGCGTCGCCATCGGCATAAGCGACCAGCCGATCCACGGCCGCCGCTTCAACTGCGGGAATGACGCTTTGCGCCAGGGCGCGATCGACAATCAAATGCAGATCGTCGGCATTCAGGGGTTGCAAAACATAGACCGCGGCCCGCGACAAAAGCGCCGAATTCACTTCAAAGGACGGGTTTTCGGTCGTCGCGCCGATAAAGGTAAAAAGGCCACTTTCCACATGCGGCAGAAATGCATCCTGCTGGCTCTTATTGAAGCGGTGGCACTCGTCCACAAACACAATGGTGTGGCGTTGCTCCAATCCGTCACGCGCTTTTTCAGCCTGCTCGACGGCCTCACGGATGTCCTTCACGCCGCCTAACACCGCACTGATAGTGATGAACTGGGCGTCAAAAGCATCGGCCATCAAGCGAGCGATGGTGGTCTTGCCGGTGCCGGGTGGCCCCCAAAGGATGCAACTGTGCGGCTGGCCGGACTCAAAGGCCAGACGCAAAGCCATGCCCTCCCCCAGCAAATGCTGCTGGCCTATGACTTCGCCCAGAGTTTTCGGGCGCAGGCGTTCAGCCAGGGGCTGCTGCGTGGAGGTGTGCTTGCGCGGGGCTTGGGCCATGCAGAAAACGCGAGCGCTATTGCTGAATCAGGTCGGCACCGGCGGGCGGCTTGAATTGGAACGCTGCGGGTTCGATTGGCGTGTTGATACGCAAGCCGGTAAACGACATCACCGAGCGCTGGCCAAAACTGTCCACAATTTCCAGCACGGCCAGATCCGGTCCTTTGAAGCCCACGCGCACTGATTGCAACATGCCTTCCTTGGCTTTCGGACTGGCCAGCACCCACTCCAAGCCATCCTTATC
>CANFNO010000460.1 GCA_947447845.1 Burkholderiales bacterium
AGAAAAGAGCGCTGACGCAAAGCAGAAAAAAGTCATCATCGATCAGTTCAGCATGGTGGGTGCCCGTGCCGATGTCAGCGCGGAAGTGCTGCAAGGCCAGAGCGTGACGGTGTCATTGGCTGACGTGCATGTCAACGATATCGGGAAAAAGTCAGGCGGCGTGACACCCGCTGCGGCCACCTCGCAGATTGTGGCCGGCGTGCGGCAATCGGTGATGCGTGCGGTAACGCCTTTGCACCTGGATGGGGTTGTAGGCAGCATCAAAAAAGGGGCCGCATCGGTAGTGGACGCCGTGAAGGGTTTCTTCAAATAGGGTTCAATCCACACCATGAAAAAGCCAATCAAGATCGATTTTGTATCCGACGTGTCCTGCCCCTGGTGCGCGATCGGCCTTCAATCCCTGCAGACCGCGTTGCAACGCCTGGACGGTGAACTGGAGCCCACTTTGACGTTTCAGCCTTTTGAGCTGAATCCGCAAATGGTGGCCGAAGGCGAGGACATCACCGAACACTTGAACAAAAAATACGGCTCTACCCCTGAGCAGGCTGCCGCTGCCCGCGAGAACATCCGCACCCGTGGCGAGGCTCTGGGTTTTACCTTCAACATGGACAAGCGCGGGCGCATCTACAACACCTTCAATGCGCATCGTCTGCTGCATTGGGCTGAAGCCGAAGGCAAGCAGATGGCCTTGAAAAAGGCGCTGCTAACGGCCTATTTCACCGATGGCGAAAATCCCAGCGACACCGCCTTGCTGGTGCGCGTGGCGGCCTCGGTGGGACTGGACGCGGCACGCGCCCAAGCCATTCTGGATGGCGACGAGTTCGCCGCAGAGGTGCGTAAGCAGGAGCGTTTCTACCAGCAGGCTGGCATCAACTCCGTGCCCGCCATCATCTTGAACGACCAGCACCTGATATCCGGTGGCCAGCCGCCCGAGGTGTTTGAGCAGGCGCTGCGCCAAATCGCCGGACTTTGACGCCTTAAATGTAAGGCGGGGTGTAAGGAAGTTGGTTCTCGTGCGACCAACCATAAGTTCCACACCCTTGAGGTTTTCTTTATGCGTCTGCATGCACGTACGTCACCCATTAAAGCCGCCCTCGCGTTACTGCTCCCGGCCTCCGCATTGGCGGTGCCTTCGCCTTGTGAGGTCGTGTCCGGTGACAAGCTGACGCCGGTCATTGAGCTCTACACGTCAGAGGGCTGCAGCTCCTGCCCACCCGCAGACCAGTGGTTGTCAACCTTCAAGGGCAAGCCAGTCGTGGCGCAGGCATTTCATGTGGCCTATTGGGATTACATCGGCTGGAAAGATGCATTCGCCAACCCCGCCTTCACCGTGCGGCAAAAGGAGGTGGCTGCTACCAATCACTTGAACGGCATTTACACCCCCCAATTGGTGCGCAACGGGCGCGACTGGAGCGATTGGAGGCAGCCCTTGCGTGCCATCGATTTCAATGCACCGGCCCGCGCGACCATCAACATGCGCCAGAGTGAAGGCGTCGGTGCTTTTGAGGCTCGGGTAACGCCAGGGGCTGCTAGTGTTGCTTGGACCGCCTATTGGACCGTGACTGAGCACAACCACAGCTCACGCGTGAAAGCGGGTGAAAACGCAGGTGAATTTTTGAAGCACGATTTCGTTGTCCGGCAATACACGCCTGCGGGACGTTATGAAGGTGCACAGACTTTGAAGTTCTATGCCATTGCCGCGCAAGCCGACCATCCGCGCCAAATCAATTTGATCGTCACAGACGTTCAAAGCGGTGAGCCCTTGCAAGCAGTGAGTTTGCAATGCACGTAAATATCGCAAGCCTCTGGAGCCGGTACCGACGCCTTGTTTTTGTCCTTATCTTTTTTACATTGCTGTTGCTTGCGGTGCAGTGGTCAGGTCTTAGGCAAAACTTCAGTTTGACATTCCTACGCCAGCTCCTTTCTGGCAACCGATGGGAAGGCCTCGCGATATTTGCGCTGCTGTTTTCCCTTGGAAATCTGGTGCAAATTCCTGGTTGGATCTTTTTGGCCTCGGCTGTGCTGGTCTTAGGCAAACTGGACGGTGGGATCGCGACCTATTTAGCTGCCAGTATCTCGTGCGCCGTCACGTTCTTGAGTGTTCGTTGGGTCGGCGGAGACGCCGTCCAGCAGCTACGCGGCAAGCTGGCGCAACGGATGTTGTCCGAGTTGCACGCACATCCCATACGCAACGTGATCGTTCTGCGCACCGTTTTCCAGACACTTGCCGCCTTGAATTACACGCTGGCCATGTCGGGCATCGGATTCAGGCAGTACATGCTGGGAACTTTGCTTGGATTGCCACTTCCGATTGCGGTCTATTGCCTGTTATTCGACTACATCGCAAAGATAGCGAATCTCGGATGAGTGTTTGTCAAATAGCTTTCTGTCTTGAGGGTGTCGCGTGATTCGTTTGAAGTTTTCGTCTTTCATTTGGTTTGTTTTGTATCTTTTTGTGGTCAGTGTGCCCTTGGTGGGAGGTGCCCTAAATCTGGAACACGGGCGCGGGTTCTGGCTGAATTTTTCCATCGCCTTGGGCTTTCTTTCGCTGTCCATGCTGGGGGCACAGTTTGTGATTGCCGCACGCATGCAGGTCGTGTCAGGTCCTATCGGAATGGATGCGGCGCTTGCGTTTCACAAGGCGATGGCCTACCCGGCAACGGTTTTTGCCCTCGTACACCCGACTGTGCTGTTTGTGCTGGACACAAAATATCTGCAATTGCTGAACGTATTCACCTCGCCCCTGCGTGCTAAGTTTGCGTTGCTGTCCTGCCTGGCGCTGATCGCGCTGGTGCTGTTGTCGATATTCAGGCGACGCCTGCGCGTCAGCTACAAGGTCTGGCAAATCAGCCATTGGCTGCTGGCCCTGACCGTGCTGGTTGCGGCCATGACGCATGTTTTGCTCGTGAACTATTACCTGAAAGACCCCTGGCAACGCGTCGTCTGGCAAGTGCTGACTCTGCTTTTCGTGGGTTTGGGACTGTGGGTGAGGGTGCTGAAGCCCTTGTTGCGTTACAAGCGGCGCTGGCGTGTCCTGCAAGTCACCCCCCACGCGGATGGCACGGTGAGCCTTGAGTTGGAGCTGGTAAATAAAGCCTCGTATGGTCCCAGGGGGTTCCAGTTCAAGGCCGGGCAGTTTGCCTGGATTACCGCGCGCAACTCGCCGTTTGCTTTTTCCTACAACCCTTTCTCCATATCATCCAGCGCCGAGTTGACGGACCGCCTTGGCTTCACTATCAAGGTCCACGAAGGCTTTAGTGCAGAAGTGGCGCACATGCAGCGAGGCGATATTTTGTATGTGGATGGCCCTTACGGTGGGTTCTTCCTGGATAGGGAGCAGTCCGCGCCCTTGGTCCTGATTGCCGCTGGGGTCGGCGTGACGCCCTTGGTGAGCATGCTGGAGACCTTGGCCGATCAGCAATCTACGCGTCCCTGTTACCTGTGGTTGGCCAACAAAAACGAAGAAAGCATTGTTTGCCAGTCGCAGATTGAGCGCTTGCAGGCCCGGCTGTCGCTGGCGGTGACGCATCTATTCTCCAAACCGCTGCAGACTGCTTACCGGTCAGGTGCGCGTTTAGATCAAGCCTTTATCTTGCGCCACCTACCTAAGACTGCCAAACCTGCGAGCTACTTCATTTGCGGTCCGACGGCCAT
>CANFNO010000461.1 GCA_947447845.1 Burkholderiales bacterium
CCACTTTGCGTTTTCTGGGTTTGTCTATTTACGAAGCCAAGCTTTGGGTGCAGCGCGGATTTCAGGCCAGCAGTTATGCGCAAAGCCCGTTTGCCCTGGAACTGAATTACTCCCGCTCCCTCAGCGGCCCCCTGATTGCCGAGCGCTCGCTCAAAGAGATGCGGCGGCAGGGTCCGATCAATGAAGAACGTGGGCAAATTTGGCTTCGGGCTATGGTGCAGGCCTTTCCGGATGTCAAAGCGGGCGACCGCATTACCGGCTTGCACACACCCGGCGTGGGCGCGCGCTTCTGGTTCAACGGCCAAGGTCGACCTGCGGTTGATGACCCGGATTTCAGCCGCGTTTTTTTCGGTATCTGGCTTTCAGAGGAAACGAGTGAGCCGCAGATGCGAGCCCGTCTGTTGGGCAAAAGTGCGTCATGAGCGCTTCGCTTGACCGGGCAGCAGTCTTTGGTTGGCGTGAGGGCTGGCGCTACGGTCTGATGGGTTTTCCGCTCGCATTTGTGGCACTGCCCTTGTACGTGGTGCTGCCAAACTATTACGCACTGAACTTTGGCGTGCCATTGGCCGCACTGGGCGCATTGTTGCTCGGTGCGCGCCTGTTTGATGCCCTGATCGATCCGCTACTGGGCCGTTGGAGTGACCGCCTGTATGCGCGCGCTCCAGCAACAGTTTTGGCCTGGGCTGCCTTGGCGGCGGCGGCGTTGGGGATGGGTTTGTTGTTGCTGTTCTTTCCGCCACAACTTTCCCTGAACGGGCTGCTGGCCTGGGCGCTCGGCTGTCTTGTGCTGAGCTATGCGGCGTACAGCACGCTATCGATATTTCACCAGTCCTGGGGCGCCATGTTGGGTGGTGACGAGGCGCAGCGCGGGCGCGTGGTGGCCTGGCGCGAAGGCCTGGGCATGCTGGGTGTGGTGCTGGCATCCGTGGCACCCTTTCTGCTGGGAATGCCCGCCACCATCGCCCTGCTTTGGTTGGCATTGGGACTGGCCTGGTTGGCTTGGCGCCAAGCGCCAAAACCCCCATTGCGGTGGGTGGGTGACCCGGCAACAGCCGTGGCGTCTGAAGCCCTGACCACGTCGCCAACCGGCGCGCACGATACGGCGCCGCACTCCATCTGGCATCCGTTTTCGCGCCCCGCCTTTCGCGCCTTACTGGGCGTTTTTGTGGTGAATGGCATTGCCAGCGCAATACCCGCAACGCTGATTCTGTTTTTTGTGCAGGACCGCTTGCAGGCACCGCCGGAACTGCAACCGATGTTTCTGGGTTGCTACTTTTTGTGCGCCGCTTTGGCCATACCGTTGTGGCTCAAACTCGTACGCACAATCGGCCTAGCGCGTAGCTGGGGCCTGGGCATGTTGCTGGCCGTTGCGGTGTTTGTGTTTGCCGCGCAACTGGGGCGTGGCGATGGTCTGGCGTTTTTGGCGGTGTGCGCGCTGTCCGGAGTAGCCCTGGCGACCGACCTGGCTTTTCCGGCGGCGCTGCTGGCAGGCGTCATTGCCGCCAACGGCGACCGCGGCAATGCCGAAGGCGCGTACTTTGGCTGGTGGAACTTCGCCACCAAACTGAATCTCGCTTTGGCGGCCGGTCTGGCCTTGCCTGCCCTGAGCCTGCTGGGCTACACGCCAGGTGCGCAAGACGCTGCCGCACTCAGCACACTGACTTTCGCCTACTGCCTCTTGCCTTGCGCGCTCAAGCTCGTGGCCGCAGCACTTCTCTACACCTTCATCATCCGGAGATCCCCATGAAACAACGACTGCTGCTAGTCGGCCTTGCGCTTGCAACCGCTCTGAGCCTGGGTGGCTGCGCCTCCCAAAGTATTGAAAGCTACGCCAATGAAAAACCGACGCTCGATCTGGCGACGTATTTCAACGGCACGCTGGATGCCTATGGCGTGTTTACCGATCGCTCGGGCGCGGTGGTCAAACGCTTTAGTGTTGTCATGGTCTGTAGCTGGGAAGGCGATCAGGGCACCCTGGACGAAGACTTTACCTACTCCGATGGCACCAAGCAAAAGCGCATTTGGCGCCTGACCAAGCTGGCAAACGGGCACTTTACCGGCAGCGCAGACGATGTGGTGGGCCTGGCCCAGGGAGAGAGCCGAGGCAACGCCTTCCACTGGAAGTACACCCTGAGCCTGCCGGTGGACGGCAAAGTCTACGAGGTGCAGTTTGACGATTGGATGTACCTGATGGGCGACAAGGTGATGTTGAACAAGGCCAGCATGAGCAAGTTAGGCTTCCGGCTGGGTGAAGTCACCCTGTCGTTCTTCAAGCGCTAGGTGATGGGCCTGTTCACCCCCCTGAATGCGCCACAGACCGACTGGCGTGGCAAAACCGTCTGGATTGTGGGCGCCAGCAGTGGCATTGGCGCGGCGACCGCGTCGGCCTTGCACGCCCGAGGCGCCCGCGTCATCGCGTCAGCCCGCAATCAGCAGGCCTTACAGGAATTTGCCAAAACACATACCGGTGCGCAGGCGCTTGTGCTGGACGCAACCGACCGGCAAGCCGTGCAGGTGGCGGCACAGCAGGTGCTGGCAATGGGCCGGTTGGACTGTGTGGTGTATTGCGCCGGCCACTACACGGCGATGCGCGGCTTTGCGCTGGATCTGGACGATGCCGTGCGCCATATGCAGGTGAACTATGTCGGTGCTCTCAACGTACTCGACGCCGTGCTTCCGCAACTTCTGATTCAAGGCAGCGGCCATATCAGCCTCGTCGGTAGCGTGGCCGGTTACCGGGGCTTGCCCAACAGCCTGGCCTATGGTCCCAGCAAGGCGGCATTGATCCATCTGGCCGAGACCTTGTATCTGGACTTGAAGGGCCGGGGCATCGGGGTTTCCATCATCAACCCCGGCTTTGTAGAGACCCCGCTGACCTCCCGGAATGATTTTGAAATGCCAGCCCTCCTGACGCCGCAACAGGCCGCGCTGGCGATCCTGAAAGGCTGGGCGGCGGGGGCCTTTGAAATCCATTTCCCCAAGCGCTTTACTCTAGGGCTTAAGCTCCTGCGGATATTGCCCTACCGGATTTACTTTGCCCTGGTCGGGCGCGCCACGCTATGAATACACACACCGCACCCACCACAGACTGCAGCGCTGACGCAACGCGCCTGGCCCGCTACTTCGAATCCATCAACCCGCAAAGCGTGACCGACGTGGCCGATTACTACGCGGCAAGCGCGCGCTTCAAAGATCCGTTCAACGACGTGACCGGTATTGCCGCCATCCAGCAAATCTTTGCGCACATGTTTCAGGCGTTGGAGAAGCCCCACTTCGTGGTCACCACGCAAGTGGTGCAAGGTCTGCAATGTTTTATGACCTGGGAGTTTCGCTTCGGCTTCAAGAACTTCAAGAAGGGGGAGAAGCAGGTCATTCTGGGCGCAACCCATTTGGTCTTTTCAGACTCGGGTTTGGTCACCCTGCACCGCGATTACTGGGATGCGGCTGAGGAGTTGTACGAAAAATTGCCGCTGGTGGGCGGGCTGATGTGCTGGCTGAAGGCGAAGGCCAACAGCTAGGCCAATTGTTAGGCCGGCACCGTGTCGGCAAAGCTGGCGCGTTGCATCAGCTTGTCGTGCAACTTGACCAGGTTGGGGTATTCGCCGCGCCAAGCCAGTTCCGGAAAACGGAAGTCCAGA
>CANFNO010000462.1 GCA_947447845.1 Burkholderiales bacterium
GCTTCATGCATATAAGAATAATCGCAGCGCATTGGAGTCGGCATGCGCATAACGAACCCGAGGGCACTACCTGTGGCTGAAAAAGTCGTCGTCAAAAATCTCTACAAAATCTTTGGTCATAGCCCCGAGTTGGCCATGCATATGCTCAAGCGCGGCCTGAGCAAGGACGAAATCTTCCAACAAACCGGAATGGTGGTGGGCGTCAAGGACGCCAACTTCCACGTCAACGAGGGCGAAATTTTTGTCTTGATGGGGCTCTCTGGCTCCGGCAAGTCAACCTTGATTCGTCTGTTAAACCGGTTGGTGGATCCGACCCATGGCCAGATTTTGGTCGGCGGCAATGATGTGGCAACTATGTCTAAAGAGGCTCTCATCGCGCTGCGCCGCAAGGACTTGGCGATGGTGTTCCAGTCTTTTGCCCTGCTGCCGCACCTCTCGGTACTGCGCAACACCGCCTTCGGACTGGAAGTGGCTGGAGTCGACCGCAAGACACGCGAAATCCGCGCGATGGAAGTGCTGGACCAGGTCGGCCTCAAATCGTTCGCACAGCGCATGCCGTCTGAGCTTTCCGGCGGTATGCAGCAGCGCGTGGGTCTGGCCCGCGCTCTGGCGGTAGACCCTTCATTAATGCTCATGGACGAAGCGTTTTCAGCGCTGGACCCGCTCAAGCGCACCGAGATGCAGGAACTGCTGCTCAAGCTGCAGGCCGAGCAGCAACGCACCATCGTGTTTGTCTCGCATGACCTGGACGAAGCCTTTCACATCGGCAACCGCATCGCCATCATGGAAGGCGGGCGCATTGTGCAAATCGGCACCCCGGACGAAATTCTGCGCAACCCGAGTGATGAATATGTGCGCGCCTTTTTTAAAGGCGTGGATGTCAACAAGTACCTGGTGGCAAAAGACGTGGCCAGCGCCGACGAGACCCTCGTAATCCAGGCGGGCCCTGACGCAACGGCCAATATGCGCGCCGCCATTGCCCGCTTGCGCGAAACCCAGCGCATGTATGCCTTTGTAATAAACGAGGATGGTCGCCTGCAGGGGGCTGTGTCCATCGACTCCATGCACCGCGCGATGGAAGCCCAAGCAACCCAATTGTCGGACGCCTTCTTGGGCCACGTCACGCCTGTGCCGGGGTCTATGGTGCTGCGCGAACTGGTCGGGCGCATCGTTAAGAACCCGGTGCCGCTGCCGGTGGTGGACGCTGAACACCGGTACTTGGGTGCTGTGACGCAGACGATTTTGTTGAAAAAGATGGTGCAAGACGAGGAGAGCAGCCATGAGTGAAACATTGCCCCTGGGCGAGTGGGTAGATCGCGGCGTCAAGTTCGTTGTCGACAACGATGGCGGCACGCTTGAGCGCATGGGCTCAGGCATTGGCAATCTGACGGAGGGTATCGAATTAGGCCTGCAGGCTATCCCGATGCCGGTCGTCACCGCCCTACTAGTCGCGCTAGGCTTTTGGCGTGTGGGCTGGAAGTTCGCTCTCTTCTGCCTGGCCTGCTGCTATGTGATTGATGCCACGGGCTTCTGGCCGCAAACGATGGTGACACTGGCGCTCATCATTGCTGCCACGGTCATAAGTCTGGTGCTGGGCTTGCCGTTGGGTATCTGGGCCGCGCGCAGTGACCGGGTGGCCGCCATCGTGCGTCCCACGCTGGACTTCATGCAAACGATGCCCGCCTTTGTATATCTGATTCCGGCGGCCATGCTTTTCGGTCTGGGCCGGGTACCGGGTGTGCTGGCAACGGTGATTTTTGCCATGCCGCCCGTGGTGCGCCTGACTTCCTTGGGGATTCGACAGGTTAACAAGGAGCAAGTGGAAGCTGGCATTACCTTTGGCTGCACCCAAACCCAGGTGTTGTTCAAAGTGCAGATTCCCGGCGCCATGCCTTCCATCATGGCGGGAATCAACCAAACCATCATGATGGCGTTGTCCATGGTCATCATTGCTTCCATGGTGGGCGCGGGCGGCCTGGGTAACGATGTGCTGGCAAGCATCCAGCGGCTTGACATCGGTCTGGGTTTTGAGTCCGGCCTGGCCGTGGTGCTCCTAGCCATCATGCTGGACCGCATCACCGAAACCTTCGGCGCACAGGGAAAACGCCAGTCTCTCAGGGATAAACTCGGGCTTGCCCCAAAAGACAATGGCTCCTGAAAACCGACTGCCCCGATGGATCTCACCGCCCCCCGCCGCCCAGGCCCACTGCCCAAGCACCGCTTTGTTTTCCTGACGCTGCACAACTACTCCTTGATTGCGCTATCCAGCGCGGTCGAGGCACTGCGCATGGCCAACCGGGTGGCCGAGCAAGATGTCTATGAGTGGACACTGGCCAGTCTGGATGGCAAGCCGGTAGCGGCGAGCAACGGTCTATCCATGTCGCCCACGGTGGCAATTGAGGACATAGGCCCAGCCAACATCGTTTTTGTCTGCGGCGGCGTGCATGTCGAGCAGGCGGTGACTCCCGAACTGATTGCCGCATTGCGGCGGTTTGCGCAGCGCTTGGTGCCGTTGGGCTCGCTATGTACCGGCGGCTATGCCTTGGCCAAGGCCGGTCTACTCGACAAATACAAGGCCGTGGTGCATTGGGAAAATATGTCCGCGCTGGAAGAGCAGTTTCCGGCGGTGCAGTTTTCCAAACAGCTCTATGCCATAGACCGTGACCGTTACACCTGCTCCGGTGGCATTGCGCCGCTGGACTTGATGCTCAACATCATCAAGAACCATTTAGGTCGTGACATTGCGCCACAGATTTCCGACCAGTTCATTCTGGACCGCATCCGCAGCGACCAGGACCGCCAGCATGTGCCGCTCCTGGCGCGCGTCGGCCTTTTCCACGAGAACCTGATTGAGGCTGCCGCCCTGATGGAGGCGAATCTAGAAGAGCCACTGTCGCTCGACGAAATCGCGCATCTGGTGGGCGTGTCAAGGCGCCAGATTGAGCGTCTGTTCAAGCGCTACGTGGGCGAAGTGCCGACCAAGTACTACCTGGACATGCGGCTGCGCCGGGCGCGCGGCCTGCTGCTGCAAACCTCCATGTCGATTATGGAAGTAGCTGTAGCCTGTGGCTTCCAGTCGCCACCGCACTTTTCCAAGTGTTACCGCGATTTGTTTGGTCACACGCCTAGTGCGGAGCGGCGCAATAGTCGGAAGGTGATTTTGGGGGGAGAGCCGGGGGAGGCTGAGTTAGAAATTTAGTTTGGATTGGTGGAGCAGTTCTACTCCTACATTCTTTTACTCCCCCATCCCCCCCGCCCCTTGCCCCCCGTCGGGACAAGGGGAGCCTAAGGCGGACAGCCGATTTGGTTTTTTCGCTTCGGCTACGCCCTCACTGGGCACCATCCACTACTTTTTTGGCTGGACGCTTGACCTTCCACCGCAGCCGCCACCGAC
Organism: Burkholderiales bacterium; assembly: GCA_947447845.1. The sequence goes on from CANFNO010000462.1 coordinate 3,395, forward strand.
GCTCGAAACTACCCGCTTGAAACCCAAGCAACCTCAAGCAATTGCAGCCTCCCCCACTTAATTCCGTATTCGGCGCGCAGAGGTCAAATTGACCTTGCCCCTAAAAAACGTATCCCTTGCTGAGGTGTAATTTGGCAAGGAGAGAAGTATGGAAAAGATGCGGCGGGCGCGTTACACGCTCGAATACAAGCTTGAAGCACTGCGGCTAGTTGGAGCTGGGCAAAGCATTGCAGCGGTA
>CANFNO010000463.1 GCA_947447845.1 Burkholderiales bacterium
AGTCTTCATCAAAGCGCCCCAGCCGGGGAAACAGCATTTGCGCGATGGCGCCCGTGCGACGCTGGCGTGTGACTTCGCTGGACCACAAGGTTGTGGCGATACGCACTGCCTCCGACGCATCGTGACCCGCTGCAATGAGTGCGCCAAACATCGCACCGGCACTGCATCCCACCACCAGATCGGGCCGCAGGCCTTCTCGCCACAGCACCTCGACCATGCCCAGTGCCGCGATGCTGCGCACGCCACCACTGCCCAGAACAACCGCAAAACGCGGGGATATCCTTGTGCATTCCATGGCAACCCCCGGATTCAGTTGAGCGTTGGATTGCGCCAAGCGCTGATCCACTTGGATGGCCATTTGCGCCACGCGGCACGCTTACCTGCCACCGGGACCGCGCCAGGAGATCTTTCAACACGCACCATGCTTTCATCGTGGCGGTCAGGCGCGCAGAAATACTCGCAATGCCGCATGAGTGCCAACATAGGCGCATTGGCACTCAGCACCGAGCCATGCAACCAGGACAGTCCTTGCCGGTCGGCTGCGTGCGCCAGAGCCTGCATGGCACGCTCACCCAGGCCCAGGCGCTGCCACTGGTCATCCACCACCAAAGCAAACTCGGCGCTCTCACCACTGCGGTCTACGACGAAGCGCGCATCAGCCACCACACGCTCTTGCTTCTGGTTAAACGCGGTGACCACAAAAGCCACGTGGTTTCGATAGTCCACGTGGGTCATATGGCGCAGCGCCTCAGCAGACAGCCCTTTGACGGCGCCATGGAAACGGTTGTAGCGGGTGGCGTCCGACAGCCCCTGAATCATGGTGCCCAACAGCCCGCTGTCTTGCGGCAACACGGGCCGCAGTGTCATGCGGGTGCCGTTTCGCAGATGCCAGACATCGATCAGAGTGGCCGGATAGCGGCAGATTTGGTAGGCGCTTCGCCGTTCAGGCAGATGCCCAGTTTGCGTTGGTTGCATTTCGAAAGTTCCCTGTTTCGCAACACTCGCCACGGATGCCTCTGCGTCCGTGGTGTGCTGTCTATGGGTTAAATCGAAAAGCAGCAACAAAACACGACATTCGACCTGAAAATAGTTTGAACGGTCGGCGGCAATCAGCCCCTGATGGATGCAAAAAGCAGCATGCGCGCCTTGTCCCAGTCGCGCTGCACGGTGCGCTCTGAGACCTCACGCAATGCGCCGATCTCGGCAAAGGTGAGACCGGCGAAGAACTTCAACTCCACCAGTTCAGTCAACGCGGGATCGATTTCGGAGAGCACCTGCAATTCATCGTTCACGCTCAACACCTCCGCACTTTCCATCGCGCGCAAATCCGCCAGAGTGTCGAACTTAACGATGTCAAACGCGCCACCTTGCTTCAGGCTCGCGCGCTCGCGGATGTGGTCAATGACGATGCAGCGCATGACCCGGGCCGCATAGCCGATCAGCTCAGCCGGTGTGGCGAAGTTCAGTTCCGAGGGAGAGAGCTTGATCCAGGCTTCGTGCACCAACGTATTGGCGCCCAGCGTGATTGCCTTGTGCCGAAACAATTCGCCGCGCGCCCTGCGTCTGAGTTCGTGGTAGAGCACTTCAAACCACTCGGCGGCGGTCCGACCCGAACCGGAATCGCCCAAGAGGTCGGATTCATCCGGATTCAGGTTTGCATCGGTCATATTGAGGTGGCTTTCAAACTGAACAATTGTTTTAAATATATTACTGCGTTCTTTCACCTGCAGCGATGAATCGCCGGCAGTTGGGTTCTTTACCGCAAGCTTCTGAAACTCGATGCGTTGGCTGTCCTTGAATCCATCGATTTCAGTCTGGCCACTTATTGCGAAGCCGACAAATTTGCATCCTTTATGGGTTGCACGGCCACCGCGTCGTTGACGGATTCAAGCGTCGCCGAAGGAAGTGAAGTTGCTGGACTTTGGCACAGCGCAACGGTTGGTTGACGAGGTATCTCCCGGCCTGACGCACATTCAATTTCAATGTGTCCGAATGGAAGAACCGTTCAAAAACCATTTCGGTCAAGCCATCCACCCAAGCTGGGCAGCACCTGTTTACGCTTGACAATTCGGGTGCTGATTTCGGCCACCGCTTCGTCCGCGCTGCGACGTGATTCTGCAGCGAGATATTTCTTGCCGTAGGCTTTGATTTTTTCAATCATGTGCACCTTCGACGACTTGGATGCCAAGTCTGGAAAGAAACGCGGGCGAGAGTTCGATTCCACCTTTTTATTGATCAAGTCCATGTGGGCCAAGGCGAATTCGAAAGCCAGTTCCGGGTGCAACTCCGATACGCGCGACACCATAGATGCACTGTTCGTTTCACCCACCTCGTCGGTGAGGGCCAAATCCAACGCTTTCTGCGCAAGCAAACGATCCTTCGTGCTGGCCAAAAGACCGTAAAGCATGTCCTTGATCAATGGCGTCATTTCCGCTTTGGCGGCAGCGTGCAATGTGTCCCATGTGGCCTCATCTGCGTGATGGGCAACTACATTCAAAATTGTGCGGCGCATCGTTGCAGGCATCGCGTTGGGGTCCGTGTCTTGTGCCGCATAGCGACGACGGGCTTCGGAAATGACCGACATGTCATCCAGAACACTGAGACTCGTAATCAATTTTTCACGCAATTGTTTACTGCTGTGTGAATCGTTCAGACGAGGCTCCCACCCCAATGCCAAAAAGACAGGGCTGAGCTTCGTGACGGCGAACTTATCAAACTGAACTTGGCGGACAGGATCGTTTTCAAAATAACGATGCATGCGACGCATTTGGTCCGCTGCCTCGCCCCAGACCTGCGGCTCCGCTTTCAAAGAAATTTCTTGCACCAAATCCAGGTAGTTCGAAGCAGGTTGCTTTCCGGCTTCACCCAGTGCCCAAGTGTCCAGGAGTAGCCCTAGTTGATCGACAGTTGGGAGCTTTTCAAACTGTCTCGACAATGTCTGGAGGTACTGGGAGCTATACAGTGTTCGGAAGTAACCGTGTTGTCCCGCATTGACAACAACAGGCGCGCAGCCATCCACAATAATGCTGCCCCGGCCACCCTCGACGACCGTGCGATAGAAACCTTCTTTGCCAACCGTTCGGACCTGAACGGGCACTCGCCAACGCAGTGGCTTTTTGTTGGGCTGGTCATCACTGAATTCAGCCTGTACGAAGTTCAGAGTCAGCTTTTCATTCTTGCATTGGGCACTCTTCACTTCGATCAGGGGCACACCTGGCTGCAACGTGAAGTCGTGCGCCATGGCACTGACCGCCTGCCCTGAGGCCTTGTCCATGTGTGCCCAGAAGTCATCGCTGCGGGTGTTGCTGTACGCATATTTTCTGATGTAGCTGCGAACTCCTTCGCGCCAGACTTCCTCACCCACATAGGACTCAAGCATGTCGATCACCGACTGGCCCTTTTCGTAGGTGATGCCATCAAACGCCTGATTGGCTTGTTCAACCGTCTCGATGCGCTGCACGATGGGGTGGGTTGTCTTGAGGGCGTCCTGACCCATGGCCCAGTTGCGGTTGACCACATTCTTCAGGTGCGAATTCCACTCGGGGTGCAATTTGGCGGTCGTGCGACTTTGCATCCAACTGGCAAATCCCTCGTTGAGCCACAGATCGTCCCACCATTGCATGGTGACCAG
>CANFNO010000464.1 GCA_947447845.1 Burkholderiales bacterium
AACAACACCATGATCCTGACCTCGGGCGTCAACTTCGGCCTGCAACGCACGCTGCCGCATTTGCTGGGCATTTGCATCGGCTTTGGCCTGATGCAGATGCTGGTGGGACTGGGCTTGCATGGCGTATTGGGGAGGTACCCGATCGTGCTGGAGTGCCTGCGCTACGTGGGCGGTGCCTACATGCTGTGGCTGGCCTGGAAGCTGGCTACCTCGCGCACGGCGCCCGGCGTGGTGGCCGGTAATAGTCAGCCACTGGGCTTTTGGGGTGCGGCCGCTTTTCAGTGGGTCAACCCAAAAGCCTGGGTGATGTGCATGACCGCCATGACCGCCTACTTGCCGGTGGATGCCTCGGTTTTGCAGGTGCTGTTGCTTGGTAGTCTGTTCACGCTGTTGGGCTTGCCCTGCGTGGGCAGTTGGGCCGCCTTTGGCAGTGGCATGCGCAAGTTTTTGCAAGACCCGCTTAAGCTGCGTATCTTTAATAACGCCATGGCCTTGGCGCTGGTTGCCTCGCTGTACCCGATGCTGATGGCCTGAGAACAGGAACAACATGTTTTCTGCAGCCTTCATTTTTGAACCCGGAACCTACGACGAACGCTTCCACACCCTGGATGCGCAAATCGAGGCCGCTGCCGCCAGCAACCCCGGCTTTCTGGGCCGCGAAACCTGGCAATCAGAAGACGGCAAGCGCTTCAACGCTACCTACTACTGGGCCGACCTGGATTCGCTAAAAGCCTTCTCGCAAAACCCGCAGCACCTGGAGGCCAAGCGCGACTACCAGCGCTGGTACAAGGGTTTTCACATCGTCATCTCCGAGGTGATTCGCTCCTATGGCGATGACAATCTGAAGCACATCACGCCCAACAACCGTTCCTGAGATTTCCCCTAAAACAACCGAGAAAAACTATGAGCACTCCCCACTGGACCCTGTCCGAGCGCGCCGCCAAGATGAACCCTTCCGTGATCCGCGAGATCCTCAAGGTCACCGAGCGCCCGGGCATCATCAGCTTTGCCGGTGGCCTGCCGTCATCCAAGACGTTTCCGGTGGCAGAGTTTGAAGCGGCCTGCGCCAAGGTGTTGCGCGATGACCCGGCTGGAGCCCTGCAATACGCAGCCAGCGAAGGTTATGCGCCGCTGCGCGAAATGGTCGCCGCCATGCTGAGCGGCCAAGCCAAAGCACATGGCCAGCACTGGGATGTGAATCCCGGCAATGTGCTGATCACCACCGGCTCGCAACAAGGCCTGGATCTGGTGGCCAAAGTGCTGCTGGACAAAGGCAGCCGTGCGCTAGTGGAGTCGCCCACCTATCTGGGTGCGGTGATGGCTTTTGTACCGATGGAGCCCGAGGTGGTAAGCGTGGCCAGCCACGACGAGGGCATTGACGTGGACGATCTGCGCGCCAAAGCGCAGGGACATGACGCGCGCTTCCTCTACGTGCTGCCCAACTTCCAGAATCCTACGGGCCGCACCATGAGCGAAGCCGGCCGTGCCGCCCTAAGCAACACCGCTGCCGAACTGGGCCTGCCGCTGATGGAAGACAACCCCTACGGCGACCTGTGGTTTGACACGCCACCGCCGCCCTCTTTGACGGCGCGCAACCCGGACGGCGGCATTTACCTGGGCTCGTTTTCCAAGGTGCTGGCACCGGGCCTGCGCATGGGCTTCATCGTGGCGCCGTCTGCCGTTTACCCGAAACTGCTACAGGCTAAGCAAGCGGCTGATCTGCACAGCCCGGGCTTCAACCAACGCCTGATTTACGAGGTGTCGCAAGACGGCTTTTTGGCACGCCATGTGCCTACTATTCGCGCGCTGTACAAGAGCCAGCGCGACGCGATGCTGCACGCTCTCGCGCAGCACTTCCCCGATGCGGCCACGAACCCGGAGCAATCGCTGACCTGGAACACACCCGCAGGTGGCATGTTCCTGTGGGCGCGTCTGCCCGTGGGCATGAACGCGGTGGCCCTTTTGCCACACGCCGTAGACAAGGGCGTGGCCTTTGTGCCCGGTGCGCCGTTCTACGCCAGCGAGCCGGATGCGCGCAGCATGCGCCTGTCGTTTGTGACACCCAGCGTGGAAGAAATCCACCGCGGTGTGGCAGCACTTGCAGAAGCCATCAAGGAGCAACAGGGGCGCGCATGATCCAGATCTGGGGCCGACTGAGCTCACTCAATGTGCGCAAGGTGGTGTGGGCCGCGCAGGAAGTGGGCGCGCCGTTCACGCGCCTCGAAGCAGGCATGGCCTTTGGCGTGGTCAACACGCCCGAATACAGGGCGCTGAATCCCAATGGAATGGTGCCGACGCTGCAGGACGGTGAACTGGTGCTGTGGGAGTCCAACGTCATCGTGCGCTACCTCTGCGCGAAATACGCACCCGGCACGCTGTACCCACAGGAACTGGCGCAACGCTTTGATGCCGAACGCTGGATGGACTGGCAGCAAACCACTTTCAACGCAGCGGGTGGCCCGGCCTTTTTGCAATGGATTCGCACGCCCGCCGAACAGCGCGACATGCAGGCCATTGCCAAGTCGGTCGCCGCCACCGAACCTCTGGTGGCCCGCCTGGACAAGCATCTGGCGCAACAGGCCTACATGGCGGGCGAGGCATTCACGATGGCCGACATCCCGATTGCCACGGACATTCACCGCTGGTTTGGACTGCCACAGCCGCGCCCGGAATTGCCCCACCTGCAACGCTGGTTCGATGCCATCTTGCAGCGCCCGGCCACCAAGGGTGTATTGGATCTGCCGCTATCCTGAGCGCTTTGAGTCACCCAAAAAAAGAGGACTTCATGCCCCAAAAAAATCCAATCCAACGCCCTTTCAAACAAGTCGACGTCTTCACCGCCAAGCCGTACTTTGGCAACGCGCTGGCCGTAGTGCTGGATGGCAACGGCTTGTCAGACGAACAGATGCAGCGCTTTGCCCTGTGGACCAATCTGGCCGAGACCACCTTTCTCCTTCCGCCCACACCCGAGGCGGCTGCAGCCGGTGCGGATTACCAGGTGCGTATCTTCACCACCGCCTATGAGATGCCGTTTGCCGGACACCCGACTTTAGGCAGTTGCCACGCCTGGCTGGCGCATGGAGGTGTGCCCAAAAACCCTTCGCGCATCGTGCAGCAATGCAAGGTTGGGCTGGTGCAGATTCAACGCCAAGGCACACGTCTGGCATTTGCAGCGCCTGCGCTGCAACGCAACGCAATTGCTGCTGACCTGCTACCCGCGTTGTTGTCCTCCCTCGGTTTGCAGGCCGGACAAGTCGTAGCAAGCCAGCATCTGGTGAACGGGCCCAGGTACTTTGGCCTGCTGCTGAATAGCGCACAAACCGTGCTGGAACTGGCGCCTGACTTTGTCACCTTGAAAGCGGTGCTGGCTCAGGGTGGATGTAGCGGTGTGGGCGTGGCGGCGGTGGAGTCTGCTGCGCCTGCCAGCGGCTTGATTTTGCGTTCCAACCGCGAGGCGCGCGCCTTTGGCGGCAAGACCTCAACCACAGGCAAAACCTCAGGCGCAGACACAGGTTCCGAAGCGAAAGCGTCCGAAGTCGAACCCAGCGTCGAAGTACGCATGTTCGTCAGCGATTTGGTGGTCGCCGAAGACCCGATCACCGGCAGCTTCAACGCCAGCCTGGC
>CANFNO010000465.1 GCA_947447845.1 Burkholderiales bacterium
CATGCAAATGGCCTGGGCCTGGGCTTCGGACTCCAGCGCCTGCTCAATCGTCATGCTCCACTCCTGGTGCAGCATGGTCTTGGTGATGCCGTTGGCAAAGGTCGGGCCACTGGCAATGTCACGTGCCCAGGCCTGTGCATCGGCCAGCAAAGTTTCTGCTGCCACCAGTCGATTCAAGAAGCCACTGCGCTCGGCTTCTTCGCCGCCGATGGAGCGGCCGCTGTAGAGCCAATCGCTGGCACGGCCCTGGCCGATGATGCGCGGCAGCATGGCGCAGGCTCCCATGTCGCAGCCCGCCAGCCCCACGCGGTTGAACAGAAAAGCGGTCTTACTGCGCGGGGTGCCGATGCGCAAGTCCGAAGCCATCGCCATGATCGCGCCAGCCCCGGCGCAAATGCCGTCCACCGCCGCAATGATGGGCTGCGGACAGGCGCGCATCGTCTTGACCAAATCGCCTGTCATGCGCGTGAACATCAGCAATTCCGGCACCGGCAGGTCCACCAGCGGGCCAATGATTTCGTGCACGTCACCACCGGAGCAGAAGTTGCCCCCGGCACCCACCAGCACGACCACCTTCACGTCCGGCGCATATTTGAGTGCGGCAAACAGATCGCGAAGTTCGGCATAGGAGGCAAAGGTCAGCGGGTTCTTGCGCTCGGGGCGGTTCAGGGTGATGGTGGCGACACCGTTGTCGCAGTGCCAGACGAAATGCGTGGCCTGGTGGGCGGCCATGGGTTTGCGGTTGCCCGCAAGGAGGGTGGGATCGACTGCGGTAGAGGTCATGGGGCGTCTTTTTCCTTGACGGGGGTGGATGTGTCAGCCTGTGCCACCTGGTGCACGCGCAGTGCACCGAGTTGCGTATACATCTGGTTCAAGGTCCTGGCGTCAAAGCAGGAGAACAATTCAAGAATCCAGCCCTCGTGTTCGGCGGCCATGGACTCGAACTGTGTGCGGCCCTTGGCCGTCAGATGCACGATCCAGGAGCGTCGGTCGGTGGCTGAGCTAATGCGCTCCACCATGCCATCGCGTTCCAGTTCATCGGTCAGACCGGTGATGTTGGCACCGGTCACCATCAGGTAGCGGGTGAGTTCTTTCATGCGCAGCCCTTCGGGCTTGCGGTAGAGCTGGGCCATGTAGTCAAAGCGCGGCAACGAGGTGTCAAAGCGCGCGCGCAAACGGCGCCGGATTTCGTCTTCGATCTGCGTCGTGCAGGCCAGCATGCGCAGCCAGAGCTTGAGCGCGGAGTGGTCGCCACTGGCGCTGCGGGCCTCGTAACCCAGGTTGTCGGCCGCATTGAGCAGGGCCAGGCTGGGGTCTTTTTTCATAAGCGTTGATCTGGCAGCAAAGAGCTGGCCAAAGACATAGTTGGGTTGTGGGTTGGCTGGTTCATGCCATGACCTCGCCGCCGCTCACAGATATGGACTGACCGGTTATGGAAGACGCGCCTTCGCCACACAGCCACAGCACAGCGTCAGCCACTTCCGCCGGTTGCACGATGCGGCCCTGCGGATTGCCTTTGGCAAATTCGGCGCGGGCATCCGCTTCGCTGCGGCCCGTCTTGGCCACCACGTTGGCAATGCTCTCGCGCAGGATGTCGGTCTCGGTGTAGCCGGGGCAGACGGCGTTGACGGTGATACCCTTCTTGGCCACTTCCAGCGCCAAGGACTTGGTGAGCCCGATCACGCCATGCTTGGCTGCACAGTAGGCGGCCACGTAGGCATAACCAGTGAGGCCCGCCGTGCTGGCCACGTTGACGATGCGGCCCCAACCACTCTGCAGCATTTGCGGCAACACAGCCTGTGTGCAGACAAAGGTGCCGGTGAGGTTGACTGCCAGCATCTGTTGCCACAGTGCCATGTCGGTCTTGAGGAAAGGGGCGCTGCTGGCCTGACCTGCGCAGTTGATCAGGATGCTGATCGGGCCAAAGTGGGTGGCTGCGTCTGCAAACGCGGCGGCAACCTGACTTGCATCGGCGACATCGGCACACACCGCGTGCAGGGAATGAGGATGCTGCTGCACCAGCGCCTGCAAAACATCGAAGCGACGCCCAAGCAGCGTGACCCGCGCACCTTGCGCCACCAACGCCAGCGCAATAGAAGCGCCAATGCCGCTGCCGCCTCCGGTGATCAGTGCGTGTCGACCCTGCAGGCGCCCACCGGCAGCGCCAGCGACCGTGCTCGCCGTTGTGCTCACCGCTCCACTTTCAATCGTTGCCATGCTGCGTGTCCTGTGCAAAGGCTCAGGCCTCAGCGGCACGCACCGGTGACAACGCTGCCGCCTGCGCCTTCTCACGCAGGAAGATGCTTTCCATCTGCGATTTGCCGGCGAGGTACTGCTTGGGCCACGGCATGGGCGTGTAGCCGATGCGGGCCGCTTCGGTCAGCGTCCAGGCCGGATTGGCCAGGTGCGGACGCGCGACAGCGCACAGGTCGGCGCGACCGGCGGCGATGATGCTGTTGACGTGATCAGCCTCGCTGATCGCGCCCACGGCGATGGTGGCGATACCGGCCTCCTGGCGGATTCGGTCGGCAAACGGAGTCTGGTACATGCGGCCATAGACCGGCTTTTGCTCGGCACTGACCTGGCCGGAAGAGCAGTCGATCAAATCAGCACCGGCCTCCTTGAAGGCACGCGCAATCTCTACCGCGTCGTTGGGTGTGATGCCGCCCTGCACCCAATCGTGTGCCGAGATGCGCACCGACATCGGATGGTCTTCCGGCCAGGCCGCGCGCATGGCGATGAAAACTTCCAGCGGATAGCGCAGCCGGTTTTGCAGGCTGCCGCCATATCCATCGTGCCGATGGTTGGTCAGCGGCGAGATAAAGGCGGATAGCAAATAGCCATGGGCGCAATGCAACTCCAGCCAGTCCACTCCAATGGCGGCAGCGGCTTCGGTTGCGGCCACAAACTCGGCCTTGACGTGCTCCATTTGCTGCAGCGTCATGGCTTTGGCGGTCTGGCTGATGCCCTTGAGGTACTGCTGCTCCGAGGCGCTGACGATCGGCCAGTTGCCGCTCTCCAGAGGTTGGTCGGAACCTTCCCAGCCCACGCGCGTGGAAGCCTTGGCACCGGCGTGGCCGATCTGCATGCCGAACTTGGCATCGCTATTGGCGTGCACCCAATCGACAATGCGTGCCCAGGCTTGCGTCTGCTGTGGGGTGTAAATGCCAGGGCAGCCGGGCGTGATGCGCGCCTCGGCGCTGACACAAGTCATCTCGGCCATTACCAGTGCGGCGCCACCGATGGCACGCGCGCCCAGATGCACCAGGTGGTAATCGCCCACCACGCCATCCACCGCAGAGTATTGCGCCATGGGTGAAACCATCACGCGGTTCTTCAGGGTGAGGCCGCGCACGGTATAGGGCGTGAACATGGGTGGCGGTGCGGGCTGGTCTTCGGCAATCTGCAGGCCCGCCTGGTTGGCAAACCAGCGCTCGAAGTCGCCCAGCCACTTCGCATCCCGCATGCGCAGGTTCTCATGGCTGATGCGCTGGCTGCGCGTGAGCATGGAGTACATGAACTGAGGGCCTTCAAGCTGATCGCAATAGCGCGCGCCGCACACCTCGAACCATTCCATGGCGTTCCAGGCGGCGTTCTGCAGGCGCAGCACATCGACATTGCGCA
>CANFNO010000466.1 GCA_947447845.1 Burkholderiales bacterium
CGCTATTACCAGATACTGCAAATACTGCGCTGCTTAGAGTTATATCTGTTTATAGAGATAATTCATCTGCAATAACGTATACAGTTACAACGCTTACGAAAATAACCCCTGCAGGTGCGGCAACAAGGATATCTGAAACAGAAACATATCCAAACGGAAATAATCTGGTGCTGACTTATTGAAAATAAGTTTGCATTTGTATAGAGCTTGGTTTTAGTCGAGCCGCACATGGTGCAAATTGCGAATTAGTGGGACGAGAGAATCCGCATCGATGATTTGCATCAAAGATTCGCGTTCAAGCTGGTGTCCTGTGGACTGAGATGGTATTGTCTGAACCGGCCCTGGGCTCCAGAGAAAGTCGCATTGCACTACGGCAATTTCGCATGAACTCCAAAACGCTCCTGGATGCGGCGAATGTTGGCAGTGTGATTGTGCTTTGGGTGGTGGCACAGGCAGCGTAGGGATGTGGAATGGAGGGGCCAGGTGGTTGTTTGATGACTGCTTGGCCCTGAGTGGGGAGGTGGACTTTCCGCGTGACCTTGATGTTCGACAGATCGATAGTTCAAGAAGAGTTGTAAAGTGCGCTTAGTGTAATTTTCCCATGCGGAGGCCAAAATGAATTCACTGTCTACTCCAGTACGCCGACTGTTCATCAAGAGCGGCATTTCCCTTTTTATTGCATCAGTCTATGGCTGTTCAACTGAGCCAAAGAAACCGACTTCTATTGAAGTTGATGTCACTGGAGTTGATAGCGTTCCCAAGCTAATAGATGCGGTTAAGAAGGCTGGCGGAAGATGGCTTCCGAACAGTATCCCGGATGCGGACTTCATTAAGGAGTTTGCCCGTACCTTTGTCATGAATGCGAGAACTGCAGCAGAAAATGGTTTCAAAATTCCGGCGTGGGTACTGGAGAAATTGCCAGCACGCAAGGTGGTATTGCCAATACTTGGGGTCATGATATTCACCGCCTATGGAATTGAATTTATCCTTCCAGTTGCGACCGTCGTTACGGCAGTTCTTGGCTCCATTGCTCTCATGACTACGGCTGTTCTCGCCGCCATAAGTGCGATGGTGCATTCAAATTCAAAGGTTTGATGCATCGCTAACTACTCTCGCGACGATCAATGGGAGTAGTACATGAAGGCTTGCCTGAACCCATTGACTGCGGGATTGGATCAAGCCGTACACAAGGATTTTCAACACAATCCATGAAGATTGAGCATGGTGTCCCTATACCCTCCCTTCCCCGCCAACCCAAGCCCCCCCCACCAGGCACCCCACCGCCGCCCCATAGGTTCGGTCACCCCGGTTCGGTGTTCGGTATGGCCATTGCGTTGATTCACATAGGAAAATCTGTATGGCCATGACACCAACCGACCCGCAAAGGTTCGGCAACAGGTTCGGTGAGGAGGGCGGAGCAGGTCGAAAGCAGGGAAAAACCTGTTACAATTCTTAGGCTTAGCTTGGTGCAGACGACGGTCGTAGCTTGGATTGAAAATCCTTGTGTCGGTGGTTCGATTCCGCCCCAGGCCACCAAATTTAAGAAGTCCGCACCAATGGATTTTTTAAAGATCACGCAAGTGGTCACAATGCGGGAATAGCTCAGTTGGTAGAGCGATACCTTGCCAAGGTATAGGTCGAGAGTTCGAGCCTCTTTTCCCGCTCCATGTTTTCGAAGCAAAAAGCCCATCCATTGCGATGGGCTTTTTGCTTCGTGGCGTTGGAAGCATCGGGTCGTGCTAGTGGGGGATCTCGGTGGCAATTGCGCTTCGGTGAAATCTATTCTGCCGACTTGATGTCATCAATTCTTCATGCACTTGCCATGAATGGGTCATGCCGGGTTTAGACAATTTCGGGCATGAACACCATGAACGAAAACAGCATGATCACGCGCGACGATGTGGCCGCGCACACCCCGATTTCCATCCGTGAACCAGTATCCAGCAGCAAAGCCGCGGGCATTGAAGTTTCCTGGGCCAAGCACCAAGACGAAGTGCGCGCCGCGCAAAGACTGCGCTTTGATGTGTTTGCCGGTGAGATGGGTGCCCGCCTGAACACCTCCATCGCCGGTCACGATGTGGATCTGTTTGACAACTACTGCGAACACCTGCTGGTGCGCGATCAGGCGACCCAACAAGTGATCGGCACCTACCGCGTCCTCACCCCGGCACAGGCTAAACGGGTGGGCAGCACCTACAGCGATACCGAGTTTGACCTGACGCGCCTGCGCGCCTTGCGCGAGCGCATGGTGGAGTTGGGCCGCAGTTGTGTGCACCCCGACCACCGCCACGGCGGAGTCATCATGGCCTTGTGGGGCGCATTGGCAGAGTTCATGACGCGTAACCAGCTTGACACCATGATCGGTTGCGCCAGCATCCCCATGCTGCACAACGGCGTAGTCAGTGGCGATGTGGCAGCCAGCATCTGGCGCCAGTTGCAGGCGACCCATTTGGCACCGATTGAATACCATGTGCGTCCACGCCTGCCACTGCCGGTGGAGCGACTCGACAACACGCTTGCCGTTGAAGCGCCAGCGCTGATCAAAGGCTATTTGCGCCTGGGCGCCAAGGTGCTGGGTGCACCAGCCTGGGACCCGGATTTCAATACTGCTGATTTGCCGATGTTGATGCGCATTGCGGATCTGCCGTCGCGCTATCGCAAGCACTTTCTGGGGGCGTGATGCGTGCAGTCGCTGATTCCTTCGTCAGTGGCTGGCAGAGCTCTGATGGGGGCGGCGAAGATAGCGGGGACGACGCTCCGAAAATTCGCTACCGAGCGGTATTTATCTCTGACATTCACTTGGGCACGGTGGGCTGCCAGGCCGACGCCCTGTTGGATTTTCTGAAGCACCACTCCAGCGAATACCTGTATCTGGTGGGCGATATTGTTGACGGTTGGCAACTGCGCCGCCGTTGGTTCTGGCCCCAGGCGCACAACGACGTGGTGCAAAAGCTGTTACGCCGTGCCCGCAAGGGTTGTCATGTGGTGTTTGTGCCAGGCAACCACGATGAATTTGCGCGCGGCTTTGTCGGACACAAGTTTGGTGACATCACGGTGCAGCGCGATACCGTGCACACCACCGCGTCGGGCATGTCGCTATGGGTCACCCATGGCGACTATTTTGACGGTGTCATCCAGTGCGCAAAGTGGCTGGCCTATCTGGGCGACAACGCCTATGAATTGACGCTCAAGCTCAACCGCAGTCTCAATAGTTTGCGCGCGCGCATGGGCTTGCCCTACTGGTCACTTTCACAATATTTGAAGGGCATGGTCAAGTCGGCGCTGAACTATGTCACCGACTTTGAAGTAGCCGTCGCCAAAGAAGCCAAACACCGGGGTCATGCGGGTGTGGTGTGCGGCCACATTCACCGCGCTGAGATGCGTGACATCAATGGCACGCTCTATTGCAACGATGGCGATTGGGTGGAAAGCCGTAGCGCTTTGGTCGAGCACATGGACGGTCGTCTGGAGATAGTCTTCTGGGACGAACTTCTGGCCGCACAGACGATGGTTCTGCAAGGTGACGCGTTGGTGGCGGCGACTTAGTAGCCGATTGCCGAGCGATACCGGTAAAGTGCGCACCCGCAAGGCGCAATTATGAATGGCTCTATGGCTTATAGCCAG
>CANFNO010000467.1 GCA_947447845.1 Burkholderiales bacterium
GATACCGCCCTTAGATCTGCTCGAAAGCTACAGGGTTTGAGTCAAGAGGATTTCAGTCTCGTATCCAGCAGGACTTACATCAGTTCACTTGAAAGGGGACAAAAGTCCCCCACCCTGAACAAAGTGGATGATCTTGCAAGCGTACTTCGGATTCATCCTCTTACACTGCTGCTTCTTGCGTACGCGCCTGATCTTTCGCATGGATCTATCGAGAAATTGCAACGCGCAATAAGCGTTGACATCGAGTCGCTTCGAGATGTAAAGCGTTGACGGCATGCAAGCAGTTGTCGCCTAGTGATTGGATTTCAGAGTCAGCATGCATCCTGTTGGCCCGCACCTCGGCCGGCAACAACCCAACCCGGCCATCTACAAAACCTTGGGACATCCTGCAAAATTTTGACTGCCGACCAAATCTTGAACTTTCGGACAGGTTTTAACTTCGCCTAGGCTAACAGTCTGGAATATCTGAATTTTTGCTTTACAAAAAATGTTTTGGCTATATCTTGCCGCCCGACATGCAGACCATGATGCGGTCGCCCTCTTCGATCATGTTGAAGTCCATGATCGCCTGGCCTACCTGGCGGCACAGGCGCTTTTCCAGTTTGTGCGTCTCGCGCTCAATCTTCAGCTGCTTGTCATGACCGACCTCAGTCTTGATTGCTGGCACATCTTCTTCCACCCACACTGCACTCATCGTAAATCTCCTTGTGCCACCGAGCTCCATTGACCCGTTTCCATACGGATGGCGACTTCGCAATCTGCAAAAATTTCCAACTTGGCAATTTTGACTCTGGCACCCACCACGCCGGGCAACTGCATCAGGCGGTGCGTGAGCTTGCCAATCAGCGTCTCCAGCAGGTTGATGTGCTCGGCCGTGCACTCGTCAATGATGATCTGGCGCACCTTGCGGTAGTCCAGCACATGGTTGATCTCGTCATCCTGCGGCAGAAGCGGCTGGCAACCCAGGCACAACTCGGCATCAACCTGGATCGGCTGCGGCTCGGCAATCTCTGACTCCAAAATACCCAGGCTGGCATCGAAGCGCAATCCGGTGAGGGTCAGGGTCTGGTTGCCAGTGGAACGGTTCATATCGAGTCTTTCATTCGGAACACCTCAACCCCTACGCCTGCGCTGTCCGGATACACATCGGGCTTGCAGCTCGACAGGCGCACGGCCCAGACCTGCGGATGGGCAAGCATGCGCCCGGCCAGGTCATCGCACAAGGTTTCCTGCAATTCGACATGGCCGGTGGCCACACGCTCTGCAATCACTTCGCGCACAAAGTCGTAGTCCACAACCTCCGACAGGCTGTCGGATTGCGGGGTGGACGCGGCATAGGGCACGAAAAGTTCCACGTTAAAAATCACACGCTGCGGCTGGCCTTTTTCAAAATCGTGGGCGCCTATCTGCACCGACACCTCGTGGTCGCGCAGAAAAATGCGTCGGCAATACAGGGTCAGCCGACTTAAGGGGTCTAGTGTCATGTTGCGGGGTTTCCATTGTCGGCAAGGGCGTACATCACATCGCGTGCCAAAGGGACCAGATGTTGTCCATTGTCGACACATAGCGTGACACCGGTGATGCAAGGGTTTTCGGCCAGGAACACAACGGATTGCGCCACGCGCTGCGGGTCGAGTGCGGTCTGCATCAGATTGACCCGGCTGGACCGCTCGAAGTTGTCCTGCGTCTGATCGCCACTGACAAACATCAAACCCGGTGCGACTCCACACACGCGCAAGGCGGGTGCCAGCGCCTGAGCCTGCAGGGCCACACTGCGCTCCAGCGCCAGTTTGCTGACGGTGTAGCTGAAGTAATCCGGGTTCAGGTTAAAAACTTTTTGGTCCAGCACATGGATGATGCTGCAGTCACCCGGCGCAGCATCCGGCGGCAAGCGTTTGGCCATCAACGCCGACAGCGACAAGGGCGCCAGCAAGTTGACTTCCATTTGGCGGCGCACGGCGTCCAGGTCCAGTGCATCGGCAGCGTCTTCCTCAAACAGGGAGGCGTTATTCACCAGACAATGCAGCGCGCCACCTTGCGCCACGATCTGATCCATCAGGTGCTGGCGTTGCGCTTCCAGTGCCAGGTCAGCCTGCACGGCATAGGCAGCAAAACCGGCAGCTCGCAGCTCTTCCACCAACGCATGGGCCAAAGTGCCTGAGCGCTGGTAGTGGCACCAGACCTCCCAACCGGCGTGCGCAAAGGCCCGGCACAACAGCGCGCCCAAGCGCTGTGCGCCGCCGGTGATGAGTACGCGCTTAAGCATGGTGAATCGATTCTTGCGGCATGAGGAAAACGCTTGCCATCTCAGCGCCCGCCACGGCGACGTGCGGCTGGAACAAACGGTGCGGGCGGTGGTTCCACCACAGGCGCCGGCGCCTTGTCTTTGGGCAACTCTTCTTCCACCAGCAAGGTAGTGCCGCTGATGCTGCCCTCCTGCAGGGCCAGCAACACGGCGGCCCGGGTATCCAGATCGGTGGCCCGATGGTGCTCGGGCAGGCTGGCGCTGCGCTCCTCCAGCTTCTCGCCCATCAGGAGTGGCTGGTGCTGACCCATCACCGGCGCCACGCCCACGACCCGCACCAACGGGCTCAAGGCCAGCGCCAGCATGGAGTTGGCAGCGTCCAGCGCGGCCTTGGACAGGGTGTAGCTCACAAAATCGGGGGTCTGGTTCCACAGCTTCTGGTCCAGCAAATTGACCACCACGCCACTGGCATCCGGCCGCGTCTTGCGGCGCTCGGCGATATGGGTGTGCAAGGCCTGGCTGATCAGGATGGCGGCACCGGCGTTGCTGCGCATGTGCTTTTCCATGACCTCGAAGCTGAAGGTGGCGGCGGTGTCGTGTTCGAATGTGGAAGCGCAATTCACCACGGCGTCGACCTGGCCAAAGGCCTCGATCACCGTCGGCAGCAAATTGCGCACGGCAGTCTCGTTACCCAGATTGGAGCGAAAGGCCTGCGCACCCGGCGTCAGGCGAGAGCAGTCAGCCACGGTCTGGCGCGCTTCTTCCACCGAATCCCGGTAGTGCACGGCCACACGCCAGCCATTGGCGGCAAGTTTCAAAGCGATTTCACGCCCCAGGCGCTTGGCAGCACCCGTGACCAGAACGGTAGAAGGAGAGGCAACTTGGGGTAGTGATGCAGACATTGAGGGACAATCCAGCGCGATATGACAACAGACCCGAGTTTACCCACCCCCCCTGTCTCTGACCAAGCGCGCGGCATCTTGGCCGCCCTGCAGGAGCGCATCGCGCACGCGATGCAGCAGTCCGGTGGCTGGATGGGCTTTGACCGCTTTATGGAACTGGCCCTTTACGCGCCGGGTCTGGGCTATTACGCCCATGGCTCAACCAAGTTTGGCACCCTGCCCCAAGGTACGCGCCAGAGTGATGGCAGCCTCAAGGGCGCCGGCAGCGACTTTGTCACCGCTCCCGAAATGACGCCTCTGTTTGGCTACACCCTGGCGCCACCGGTGGCGCAGGCGCTGCAGGCCACTGAAACCTTTGAAATCTGGGAATTCGGTGCCGGTACCGGCGCTCTTGCGAATCAATTGCTCACGGCACTTAAAGCCATGGGCCAGCGCGTGGACCGCTACACCATTGTGGATCTGTCCGAAAGCCTGAA
>CANFNO010000468.1 GCA_947447845.1 Burkholderiales bacterium
GATGGAAGCAAATGCTGGGATTTGAAAGTGGCGAAATCGGGAATGATCCACAAGAATTGAATCGGCACATTCATCAAGACGACCAGGAGCGGGTGCAGGACGAGATGCAGGCGCACATAGACGGACGCACGAACCAGTTCAACTGCGAATACCGCCTGCGCCGCAAGGACGGGGGTGTTATCTGGATTGCAGGGCGCGGACTGGTGGTTAGTCGTGATGCCAAGTGGATGCCGCTGCGAATGATCGGGACCAATACCGACATTACAGAACGAAGAAACGCAGCGGCAAAACTACAAGTTCTTTCGCGCCGCATTCTTGATGTCCAAGAGGGCGAACGCCGACGAATTGCCCATGAGTTGCATGATGAGCTTGGCCAGACACTCACAGCCGTAAAAATTAACTTGCAATCCTTCAAACCTGACGACAGACGCTCTCCCGTGGAGTGCATGGCAGAAAATGTTCGCATGGTGGACAGCGCGCTTCAACAAATGCGCCAGATGGCCCTCACACTTCGCCCCTCGGTGCTGGATGATCTGGGCCTCGAAAGTGCGCTGGATTGGCTGGGTGAACAAGTGGCTACGCGCAGCGATTTGCAGGTCAACGTCCGTGCCACCATGCAACAGGAGCGTATTGCCGGAGAGATTGAAACCGCCTGCTTTCGTATCGTGCAGGAAGCACTTACCAACATTCAGAGGCACGCGTTTGCAAAACACGTTGAGATCGATCTGACTTGCGGCAACGATTCGTTATGCCTGACAGTCGTTGACGATGGATGCGGCTTCACCCCGGATGTCGGTTCGGCGGGCGAACGTAGCATGGGCCTCTTGGGCATGCAGGAGCGCGCTTCACTCATTGGCGGGCACATTGAAATAAAGTCCAGCCCTGGAAATGGTTGCAGCATCCGCCTGGAATGTTCGACACAAATCAACCGTGAGTTAGAAATATGAATACCCGTGTCGTTGTCGTTGATGATCATGAACTGGTGCGAGCCGGAGTGGTCATGCTTTTGGGTGCCATGCCCAATGTGGTGGTGGTAGGGCAAGCCAGCAATGCGCCATCGTTGCTGGAACTCATCAAGACAGTCGCTGCAGACTTGGTACTTTTAGATATAGCCATGCCGGGAGTCAATGGTTTGGAGCTAATGCCGGAATTGCTGCGTGCACTGCCTCAAGTCAAAGTAATCATTTTGTCCATGCACAAGGACAAACAATATGTACGCAAGGCCCTGAGCCTGGGTGCGCAGGGTTATATCCTGAAGGACTCAGCCCCGTCTCAACTCGGTAACGCCATAGATGCCGTTATGCGGGGCGAAAACTACCTGAGCCCATCGGTTTCACAGAGTGCGCTAAGTGACTATGTGCAGCATCTGCGCTCCGAAACGAAGGCCGAACCAACTTTGACACCACGGCAAATTGAAATCCTGCGGCTCATTGCCATGGGGCAGAGTTCGAAGGAAATTGCCAACTCACTGAACCTGTCTGTCAAGACGGTAGACAGCCATCGGACCAACTTGATGCACATGCTGGACATTCATGAAATTACCGGCCTGGTGCGCTATGCACTGCGCCATGGACTGATCCCGAAAGAGTTTTAGTCCATGCAGGCCCCTGAGGGCGCCTAAGGTAAACACCTTAAGGCAAGCTTCAGGTTTCGCCCCGATTGTCGTGGCCGCCTCTGCGGCCTAAAGTTCTGCCATGTCGGTGAACTTACTTTCAAGCCCCAAGAGTCCCGGCAGTTATCTGCAGCGCCCAGCAGTGGGGCAAATGCCATGACCATCAAAATTGCACTAGTGGATGACAACCGGACGTTTGTTACTTCGGTGCGCAACCACCTGGCGAATGATCCTGACCTGAAGGTTGTTGGACAAGCATTTGGTGGCCAGGACGCTCTGCGCATGATCAAGGACTTGAAGCCCGATGTTGTGCTGATGGACATCGCAATGCCCCATATGAATGGACTGGAAGTTGCGCGTTGCCTCCAAGGGATGGACACCCCACCCGCCGTCATCTTTCTCACCATGCATGACAACACCAGCTACCGCAAGGCGGCAACAAGCGTTGGTGCAGCCGGTTTTGTGAGCAAATCCAATGTGGTTGCCGAGTTGCTTCCCCTTATCGAGCAGGTATTTGCTGTGCGGGTTGGTAAGGGTGAGGGGCAATGATGATTGCATCCAGGGCGCTCGGCCAGCCAAGGGCCTCCAGGCTTGGAGTAAGGCCGTGAAGTCGCTCGACACATCGCAATTCATGCTCGTGGGCCCTTGTGCACTTGGGGTGGTCAGCGGATTGAGCTTACTGATTGTGGCTGGCGTGGGGCTTTGGTCAATTGCAGCCTGTGCGGCGATATCTGGATCAGGTCTTGCCATCGGGATGAAGAGCGCATCAACGCACAAGGTGTTGCGCCAGTCGATTGACGAATTCTTGCGGTCTCAGGTTCAGTTCGGCGAAGACTTGGCGCCGGTCTGGCGTGGACACATTGCCGCTTCTTGCGAGCAGATGGAACATGCAATCAACACCTTGTCCAACCAGTTTGCCGGCATCGTAGAGAAGCTCGAGCTTGCAGTTCGCACAGCGTCTCAGGAAACGGACTCCATCGAAAACCATGGCGTCGGTTTAGTGGACGTTTTCTCAAAAAATCAGGATCAACTCAACGGCCTTATCCACGCGCAGGAAAAGGCAATGAAAAGTATGGAGGTCATGCTAACCAAAGTGCAGGGCCTGGACCAGTTTGTCTATGAGCTTCAGGACATGGCGCATGAGGTAGCCAAGATCGCGCAGCAGACCAACTTGCTGGCGTTGAACGCAGCCATCGAGGCAGCACGCGCTGGTGAACTAGGCCGTGGATTTGCCGTAGTGGCCAAGGAGGTACGCATGCTCTCAAATCAATCGGGAGACACGGGCCGAAGGATTGCGGAGAAGGTCAAAATCATTAGCGCAGCTATTGTGGAAACGTGCGATGCGGTTCGCGACTCGGTCGCACAAGAAGATGGCAGCACTACCAGCGCGCATGTCACCATCAATGGAGTTTTGGCTGATTTTCGTTCTGTCATTGATGCCTTTGAGCGCTCCAGTAGTTTGCTAAAGAACGAAAGCATCGGAATCAAGACCGAGGTCAATGAAGCTCTGGTGCAAATGCAGTTTCAGGATCGGGTAAGTCAGATTCTGGTGCAAGTTCAAAAGAATATTGATCGCTTTCCAGAATCACTGGCCGAGCATCAGCAGACCTACATACAAGGCAACGCGTTAACGCCGCTGAATGCGCACCCGCTCCTGGAAGAACTCAAAAAAAGCTACGTCATGGCTGATCAGCATGCCATCCACCAGGGTGGTGAATATGCGAAAAATTCCAGCGAAGAAATCAGTTTCTTCTAAACGAAAACCATGGCTAAAACAATCATGATCGTGGATGACTCAGCCTCCATTCGGACGGTCGTTGGAATTGCCTTGCGTGGCGAGGGCTACCAGGTAATAGAAGCCAAGGATGGCCAGGACGCCATCAACAAGCTCACCGGCCAAAAAGTCAACCTCATCATCAGCGACGTGAACATGCCCATCATGGATGGCATCACGTTTGTGAAGAACGTCAAGCAGATGCCGGCCTATCGCTTCACCCCCATCATCA
>CANFNO010000469.1 GCA_947447845.1 Burkholderiales bacterium
GCCGACAGATCATGGCGGTGCATGCCGGTATCAGCCCGGCAGACGCCTATGCACATGACAAATCTTCCATCGATCCGCGCACCGACGTGCTGCTGGGCGCGCTGCACAACCTGTACATCGACCTTTCCAGCCGGAACGACCTGCTGGTCTCTGCGCAATTCGATCTCAAGCGGCTGAATTCCACGCTGGAGTCGCGCGTTGCCGAGCGGACCCGTGAACTGGAAGAGGCCAATGCCCAATTAATCGAAGAACGCCAGCGGGCGATCAACACGGAAAAAATGGCTTCGCTGGGTCGCATGGTTGCAGGCTTTGCCCATGAGATAAATACGCCGGTCGGCATTGCAGTCGGCGCACTGTCGCAGGAACTGCAAACCATCTCCGGTTTCGGCAGTCTCCTGCAGCAGGATGAGGTGAGCGAGGAGGACATCCGATCGCGGCTCGAAATCCTGCGAGAGTCCAGTGCGCTGGCGCTGTCCAATATCCAACGCGCAGCGACCCTGGTTCAAAGTTTCAAGCGCACGGCGGTAGACCAGTCATCGGACATCGAGAGGGTGTTTGTAGTCGCACAGGTGCTGCAGGACGTGATACACAACCTGCAACCCCTTTTCAAGCAGACGCGTATCAAGCTGGTTCAGGAATGCCCGCAAGAGATCCAATTCCTTGGCACGCCCGGTTGGCTGACACAGGTATTTACCAATCTGATGGTCAACGCCCATGAGCATGCCTTTGCAGAAGGATCCAATCCGGGGACCATCCACATCTGCGTACACCAGAAAGCAGAGGTACTGGAGATCAGTTTTCGCGATGACGGGGCAGGGATTGAAGCTGCGGCATTGTCAAAAATTTTCGAGCCGTTTTACACGACCCACCGAACGCGTGGCGGCAGCGGGCTGGGCCTGTACCTTGTGTACAACCTGATTACCCAAAAGATGAACGGCACCATCGAATGCAAGAGTGCGCCGGGCCAGGGTACCGAATTCCTCATCCGCTTGCCCATGACCACCACGCCCCCGACACCGGAGCAGAAATGAAGATAGTCAAGAAAGCCCCCGGCACTCCGTCAGCCAACGCCGTCGACCGTCTTCCGCAATGGAAGGTACTGGTCGTCGACGATGAGCCCGACGTGCTGCGGATAACGGCCATCAACCTGCGGGACTTCGAATATGTGGGCCGCAATCTGCAACTCATCGAGGCGGGTTCGTCTGCAGAGGCTAAGGCGCTGCTGGCGCAACATCCGGATATCGCAGTTGCCCTGATCGACGTGGTCATGGAGACCGACGACGCGGGTCTTCTCCTGGTACAGCACATACGGCAGGAATTGGCCAACACCCTGATGCGACTGGTCATCCGGACCGGGCAGCCCGGACTAGCGCCTGAACGGTTTGTGATTGACCACTTTGATATCGACGACTACCGGGACAAGACAGAACTGACGGTACAAAAACTGTACGCGACGGTGCGACTTTCACTCAAAAGTTATCGCGACCTGCAGACCATCGACTTGAACCGGCAGGGACTAAGCCGCATCCTCACCGTCACCCCCGACCTCTACGATTTGCACCGCGATAAGCTGGAGGACTATTTCCGTGGCGTTCTGATGCAACTGATCGGCATTTGCAAGCTGGGACATTCGGGGATGATTTCCACCATCGATGGCATGGTGATGACGATCGAGGGAAAGGACGTCCGTATACGTGCCGGTGCCGGCGAATTCGAGGCCGGTCCGCACAATGACGAGCGCTGCGCGCAAATCGTCGATCTGTGCGCGAAGACAGTGACCGGACAACCTGGCGTGGAAGGACTTCGCGACGGTTCCGCAGTGATTCCGCTTGCTATCGGCAAGGACGTGTTTGGCTTTGTCTATCTTGAAGCGGCGGAGGATATCTCCCAAGCAGACAGGGAACTGATCCAGGTGATGGCCAATCAGTGTGCTGCCGGGTTGGAAAATTTCCGCTTGCACCACAGCCTGGAGGAGTCCTACGAGGAAGCCATCGACATGCTCGGTCAGGTTGCAGAATTCAAGGACTCCGCAACCGGTGCGCATATCCGCCGCATTCAGGAATACACCTACCGCCTGGCAATTGAACTCGGCGAAACGCAACTGTCAGCGCGGGCTTGTGCCAAGGCCAGTCGCCTCCACGACATCGGCAAGGTGGGGATACCGGACGATATTCTGCGCAAGCCGGGCAAGCTCACTGCAGAGGAGTTTGAGGTCATCAAGCAGCACTCGAAAATCGGAGACTCGATACTAAAACGCAGCCCGGCCCTCGCCAACGCTCGCATCGTCGCCCGGTCGCACCATGAGCACTGGGATGGAAGCGGCTACCCGGACGGACTTCGCGGTGACGCAATTCCCTACGCGGCCCGACTGGTCGCTGTGGTCGACGTGTTTGATGCACTGCTTAGCGCACGACCGTACAAGGGACCTTGGCAGGTTGAGCAATCCATTGCCGAGATTGAGCATGGCTTGGGCAGTCACTTTGATCCCCTCATCGCGGAGACCTTCATTTCCCTCTACAACCGGGGCGCACTAAATGACCTGATAGAAATGTCCGGTCATGTCGATGCCAAACCGGTGGCACTTGATTAACCCTTTGTTGTTCCGCTTGAAGGCATTGGATTCGCAGCGCTAGGGCCTGGCTGGCGGCTGGCGGCTGGGGCAATTTCTGCGGACTTGCCCGCTTGGTGCTTTTCACCATTCCTCGCAATACGGTTACGCTGTACCGAGTCGCACACCCGTGCATCTGCTGATTCACACGCCCTGCCATGCCCCTCAGAAAATTCACACTCGCTCTTACCTGTCTGATCGCTTGCGGCCTACTTTCGAGTTGCGCGGTCATTTCCCCGCCGCAGCCCCTAATGGCGGGGACGGTTCAGGCCACGCCGCAAGAACCCGGCGCCTTGGCGGCGCAGTACGCGCAAGTGGGTGCAGCGGGTGGTCGGGTCATGCGCCTCCAGCCCGAGGCATCGCAGATTCGCATCTACGTGTTTCGCGGCGGTCGCGCAGTGAATCTGGGGCACAACCATGTGCTCTCGGCGCCGGAGTTTGAGGGCTTCTTCTTCTGGCCTGAGCAAGGCGGGGCGGCAGCGCGTTTTGACCTGGAGTTTCGTCTGGACCAACTGGTTTTTGACGTGCCCAGCCACAGGGCCGCTTTGGGTCCGGCCTTTGCTGCCGTGCTGTCTGACGTCGCAATAGCCGCCACACGCGAGCACATGCTGGGAGCGGACAACATGCAGGCCGATCGCTACCCGCTGCTGCGCATCCGTTCCCTGGAGATCACAGGCGAAGCGCCGAAGTTTGCGGCACGCGTGGCCATCGAGCTCCATGGCCAAACCCGCGAAATGCGGGTCCCACTGACCGTGACCGGACTGCCGCAGCGCGTCAATGCAAGCGGCGCATTGGTATTGCGGCAAAGCGACTTCGGGGTGCAGCCCTATTCGGTGATGAACGGCTTGCTGGCGGTGCAAGACGACGTGGTGGTGGAGTTCAGTCTGGTAGGGCAGTAGCAGCGCCACCTAGGGTTTGCGCCCAATTGACATGCCTCAACTTGTGGCGGATGGTGTCAGGCCTTAGCTGCCCACCGGAAAAATCCCATGCAAGTCACACCACGCCAACA
>CANFNO010000470.1 GCA_947447845.1 Burkholderiales bacterium
ACGACATTCCTGCGTGCGGTCTCGGGCGTGCAATCCATCAGCGCAGGCAGCATTCACTTTGATGGCGAGGACATCAGCAAACTGCGCTCTGACAAACGCATGCGCCGCGGCATTTGCCAAAGCCCGGAAGGCCGCCAGGTGTTCGGGCCTCTGTCGATTGAAGACAACCTGCGCCTGGGCGCCTACACCCAGCCGAAGCATCAGGTGGCAGGCGACATGGAAAAGATCTTCACCATGTTCCCCATCCTGAAGGAAAAGCGCGCCCTGCCTGCGGGCACATTGTCCGGCGGTCAGCAGCAGATGCTGGCTATTGGCCGCGCACTCATGGGTCGCCCTAGTCTGTTGCTGCTGGACGAGCCCTCCATGGGGTTGGCACCGCTGTTGGTGGAAGAAGTCTTCAACGTCATCAAGACGCTCAAGTCCCAGGGCATGACCATTTTGCTGGTGGAGCAAAACGCCTTTGCCGCGTTGGCCATTGCCGACCGTGGCTATGTGCTGGAGACCGGCTCGGTGACGCTCACCGGCACCGGTGAAGAACTCATCCACAACGAACAAGTACGCGCCGCCTATCTGGGCATGTGAAGCAGTCCGCGCAACCTTTATACAAACGTAAAACAGAGGCAGAAACAGACCATGGACTACCAAAATATTCGCTTTGAAGTCTCCGAGGGCGTGGCCCGCCTGACTTTGAGTCGCCCCGACAAGCTCAACAGCTTCACCGGCGCCATGCATGCCGAATTGCGCGACGCGCTCGACAGCATCCAGTCCGACAAGAGCATTCGCGCGCTGGTGATTACCGGCGCGGGCCGTGCCTTTTGTGCGGGCCAGGACCTGGCCGACCCCGACATGGCCGTGGGCGCCACGATGCCGGACGTCGGCAACGTGGTCGAGCAAAACTACAAGCCACTCATCCTGCGTTTGCAAAACCTGCGCGTACCCACCGTGGCCATGGTCAATGGGGTGGCAGCGGGTGCCGGTGCCAGCCTGGCCCTGGCCTGTGACCTGGTGATTGCCGGAAAGTCGGCCTCCTTCCTGCAGGCCTTCAGCAAGATCGGTCTGATCCCGGATACCGGCGGCACCTGGTTTCTGCCGCAACGCGTAGGCATGGCCCGCGCCATGGGCCTGGCCATGCTGGCCGACAAACTGCCCGCCGAAAAGGCGGCCGAGTGGGGTTTGATCTGGCAAGTGGTGGAGGACGCCGAACTGGTCGCCACGGTAGACAAACTGGCCGCACAACTGGCCGGCATGCCCACCAAGGCGCTGGTGCGCACGCGCCAGGCGATGCACGCGGCCCCCACGCACACGCTGGAGCAGCAGCTCAGCATGGAAGCCGGCTTTATGCGCGAGTTGGGCTGGAGCCCCGACTTTGCCGAAGGTGTTGCCGCCTTCATGGAAAAACGCGCGCCGCGCTTCACCGGAAACTGAAGCCATGACCAACCCTCTTTCAAAAGACGCGCTTGTCGCAGTCGTAGGTGCCGGTGCCATGGGCGCTGGCATTGCGCAAGTGGCTGCCGTGGCAGGGCATAAAGTTCTGCTGCTCGACAATCGTCCGCAGGCCGCGCAAGCAGCCATTGAGGGCCTGCGCGCACAACTGGACAAACTGGCCGCCAAGGGAAAGATGACGCCAGAGGCGGCACACGCTGCAGGTCAGCGTCTGCAGGCCGCCACGCAACTCAGCGACCTGGCAGATGCGGCGCTGGTGGTCGAAGCCATTGTGGAAAGCCTTGCGGCCAAGCAAACGCTGTTTGCTGACCTGGAAGCGCGGGTGTCTGCCGAATGCATTTTTGGCACCAACACGTCCTCCATCTCGATTACAGCCATCGGTTCCGCGCTTAAGTCACCGCAGCGCCTGGCTGGTTTGCATTTTTTCAACCCCGCACCTGTGATGGCGCTGGTGGAGGTGGTGAGCGGGCTGGCGACTGCGCCTGCAGTGGCCGACATGTTGTTTGCCACGGCGACGGCCTGGGGCAAGACGGCTGTGCATGCCAAGTCCACGCCCGGCTTCATCGTCAACCGCGTGGCCCGCCCGTACTACGGCGAAGCCTTGCGCCTGCGTACCGAAGGGGCTGGCGACTGTGCCACGCTGGATGCCGTGATGCGCGAGTCCGGCGGCTTCCGCATGGGCCCGTTCGAGTTGATGGACATGATCGGCCTGGACGTCAACTTTGCGGTCACGCGCTCGGTCTGGAATGCCTATTTCAACGACCCGCGCTACCTGCCTTCCCTGATCCAGCAAGACCTGGTGGATGCTGGCTATCTGGGTCGCAAGAGTGGCCGTGGTTACTACGATTACCGCGAGGGTGTAGTCAAGCCCCAGCCGCAGACCGAGCCGCGTCACACCGACCCGTCACGCATCGTGGTGTGTGGTGATGCACCTGCAGCGCAGGCCCTGGCCGCACGTTTGCAAACCGCTGGCGTGGCGTTTGAGCGCGCTGCCTCCCTTGATGGCCGCATTGCCGAGGCGGACGACGCCGTGCTCTTTGTAACCGACGGCCGCAGCGCCACCCAGCGCGCTGCAGAAGGTGGCCTTGCCAACACCGTGTTGATCGATCTGGCGCTGGACTACAACCGTGCCACCCGTGTTGCCTTGGCCCACGCCGGGCAGTGCAGCGAGAGCGCCTTTGCAGCCGCTTGCGCCGTGCTTCAGGCGTGCGGCATGCAGGTCTCGCGCCTGGCCGATGTGCCCGGGCTGGCCGTCATGCGCACCGTGGCCATGCTGGCCAACGAGGCAGCAGACGCGGTGTACCAGGGCGTGTGCACAGCGCGTGCCGCCGACGACGCCATGCGCCTGGGCGTGAACTATCCACAAGGCCCGCTGGCCTGGGCAGACCAGGTGGGGCTGGCCCACATCCATGCCGTGCTGACCCACTTGAACGCCAGCTATGGCGAAGACCGTTACCGCATTTCTCCGCTGATCCAGCGCCAGGTTTATCAAGGAAAAAACATCCATGGCTGATAGCTCTTCCGTCAAATCGGCCCCTGTTTCGCCTGCTCTGTCGCCTGCCGAGGCGCTGCAGTTGGCGCAAGACGCGGCCAAAGCCATGTGGTCGCGCGACCACGCGGCACAAGCGCTGGGCATGGCGATTGTGGAGGTCACACCGGGCGCATCGCGTCTGACTATGCCGGTACGCCAGGACATGGTTAACGGCCACGCCATCTGCCACGGCGGCATGCTGTTCGCGCTGGCCGATACCGCCTTTGCCTACGCCTGCAACAGCTACAACCTCAACACGGTGGCATCGGCCTGCAGCATCGATTTCCTGGCCCCGGCCCATTTGGGCGACAGCCTGGTGGCCGTGGCAGAAGAGCGTGCGCAAGGCCGACGCGCCGGTGTCTATGACGTCACCGTCAGCACCGCTGCGGGCAAAACCGTGGCCCTGTTTCGCGGCAAGTCGGCGCGCATCCAGGGTGAGGTGATTGCCAGTTTTGCGCAGTCCTGAAAAACTATCCATCCGTTCACACCAGCCAATAAAAACATACCCCAGCAGGAGACAACATGACCGTTAAATTTCCCCAGCCCGGTGAGCTAGAGGCGATCGAGACCGCCAGCCGCGACGAGATTTCGGCGCTGCAACTTGAGCGCATGAAATGGTCGCTGCGCCATGCCTA